>CAQBGY010000112.1 GCA_948759685.1 uncultured Eubacterium sp. | reverse complement strand
AATAAACTGTATTATTCTTCCACCTGTGCAAGCTTTGCTGCCTGATCTGCCGCTACACAGTTATCAATAATCTCATCAATATCACCATTCATAATACTGTCTAATCTATGTGTCGTAAACTTAATTCTATGATCTGTTACACGACCCTGCGGAAAGTTATATGTTCTTATTTTTTCAGAACGGTCTCCTGTACCTATCTGGCTGCGTCTTGCTTCTGATTCTGCGTCCTGCTTTTTCTGGCACTCCAACTCATAAAGTCTTGCACGAAGAACCTTCAACGCCTTATCCTTATTTTTAAGCTGTGACTTTTCATCCTGACAGGAAATCACGATACCTGTAGGAATATGTGTCAGTCTTACGGCAGAATCAGTTGTATTGACACACTGTCCTCCGTTACCGGATGCTCTGAACACATCAAAACGGCAATCATTCATATCAATCTCTACATCCACCTCTTCTGCCTCCGGCATAATAGCAACAGTCGCTGTTGATGTATGGATACGTCCACCGGACTCTGTTACCGGAATACGCTGTACACGGTGTACACCACTCTCGTATTTCAGTCGTGAGTAAGCTCCCTGTCCATTTATCATAAATACAACTTCCTTAAAACCTCCAATGCCGTTTTCATTTAAAGAAATCATCTCTGTTTTCCATTTCTGGGTCTCTGCATACATACAATACATTCTATAAAGTTCTGCTGCAAACAGGGCTGCCTCATCACCGCCGGCTCCGCCTCTGATTTCCACGATAACATTCTTGTCATCATTGACGTCTTTTGGTAAAAGAAGAATCTTTAACTCTTCCTCCATCTGTGGAATTGATGCCTTTGCCTCATTCATCTCTTCCCTTGCCAGTTCTTTCATTTCTTCGTCTGACTCTTCTTCCAGAATAAAAAGGCTGTCCTCAATCGTCTGTTTTGCATCTTTATATTTCTTATATAATTCTACAATCGGTGCCAGATCACTCTGCTCTTTCATAATTTTTCTAAAATGCTCCTGATTGCTGACAACATTTGGGTCATTTAACTGCTCCATAATCTCGTCATATCTTTCTACGATGATGTCTAATTTGTCAAACATTTCTATTCCTTCCCGGCAATCACCATACGGTCATTGCCTGATAAATCTTTCAAAACCTGTATATCTGTAAAACCATTCTCTCTGAGCAGTTCAGGAACAGTCTGTCCCTGATCATAACCTATCTCAAGAAAGATTTTTCCATTCTCGTTTAAATAATTGACTGCATTTGTACAAATTTCTCTATAAAATTTTAGTCCGTCAGCACTTCCATCCAACGCCAGATGCGGCTCATGTTCCCTCACTTCCTCCATCAACGTTTCTATGTCACTGGTGGGAATATATGGTGGATTTGAAACAATAATATCATATGTTCCATGAATATTTCCAAACAAGTCACTTTGCACAAAAGTAACTCTGCCCTCATTTCTTGTATTGTTTTCCCCAGCCACCTTTAAAGCCTTCTCTGAAATATCAACAGCTGTCACATCTGCATTCGCACACATTCTGTCTACTGACACCGCAATACATCCTGAACCGGTACACATATCTAATACTTTTACATTATTGTCTTTGATATAGGAAACCACCTGTTCTACTAACAACTCCGTTTCCGGTCTTGGAATCAGCACATCTTTATTTACTACAAATTCCAAATCCATAAACTGCTGATATCCTGTAATATGCTGAAGTGGAATGTGTTTCACTCTCACAGATACAGCATTCAAATATTTCTGAGCCTGCTCCTCGCTGACACGTTTCTCCGGCTCTAAGAACAAATCCTGTCTGGAAACTCCTAATACACTCTCTGCCAAAAGCCAGCTGTCAATCCTGCTTTCTGCAATTCCTGCGGCATCTAGTTTCTCTATCGCCTTTGCCACAACATCTTTTACTAAAACTTCCAATTATATCCTGAACCTTTTCTGTCTTTTTTATATTCTTTTGGTAAAGGCTGCTTATCTACAGGCATAACCTTTCGTCTGGAAACTCTTTTGATTCCATTGTCATCCAGATACTGCTCCCAGTCAAAAACTGCCTCTACCGCCTCAATCGCCACTTCGATCATATCGTCTGTAGGCTCTTTTGTCGTAATTTTCTGCATCCACATTCCAGGCATACTCAATACATTTATAACTTTATTATTCGAAGAGCCTGCTTTCCTGATAAATTCATAAGACAGTCCTGCAATTACAGGCACTAAAAGAATTCTCGTAACATATCTCAGCCAGACAATATCTGTTCTGATAAGTATAAACATAACAATACTGATAATTAATACTACCAGCAGAAAACTAGTACCACACCGCTTGTGATATCTGGAACTTTTTCTGACATTATCAACAGTTAAAACATGCCCATTTTCAATACAGTTAATGCATTTATGTTCTGCACCATGATACATAAATGTTCTCTTAATATCATTCATCAGAGAAATCAACAAAAGATATGCAATAAACAGAATCATCTTAACGACTCCCTCGATGACTGGCACATGTCCCGGTGTAACCCAGGATACATATCTCTCCATAATATCTGCAATAAACAAAGGAAGCACCATAAATAACCCTATGGCAATCATAATGGAAAATACAACTGTAAATCCCATAATAACTTTTTCTGCCTTATCACCAAACTTATCTGTAAGCCACTGTTCGAATTTATCCGGCTCGTCTGAATAGTCTGCCTCATCATCAAAAAACTTTGCAGAAAACGTAAGTGTCTTAATTCCAAGAATCAAAGAATCAATAAAACTAAATATTCCCCTAATAAATGGAAGCTGAAACAACTTACACTTACTTGTAATCCCCTTAAATTTCTGCGTATCTACAACAATCGAACCATCTGACTGTCTCACTGCCACAGCATACCGGTCCTTATTTCTCATCATAATTCCTTCCATTACCGCCTGACCGCCGATGCCGGAAGAACAAAGTTTGTTATTTCTCATATCTTATCTCCTAATGTTTCATTCAGAAATACCTAAACTCCTAATTGAAACATAAACTCAAGATTAAATGTTTCTTTCAATCATTCACCTTTGTCAATGTAAATATTATTTTACAACGAAAATAGGTTGAGAATCTCTTCTCAACCTGTTATCCTCAAAAAATTATTTGATACCATATTTCTTATTGAACTTATCAATTCTACCACGTGCTGAGATAGCTTTCTGCTGTCCTGTGTAGAAAGGATGACATGCTGAACAAATTTCAACATGAATGTCTTTTTTTGTTGAACCTGTTACGAATGTGTTACCACAGTTACATGTAACGGTTGCTTCATGGTAATCTGGATGGATTCCTTCTCTCATTACATTCACCTCTTTAAAATTTTTTATGCTTATTGGCAACGCCAATCCGTTTTTACTCAATAGCCTTGACATTATAACACAGTCCCCTGGCAATGACAACCCTTTTATCACAAATTATGTCAAATGTTTTGGATAAGCATTTCCTACTAGCCGGTCTTCATCTTCAAAAGCGACAATTAACGTTCCACCTTGCCCAATCGGTTTGTACTAACCACTCTGAACTTTCACGAACATTTATACACCTTTTCACAAGTTCTGTACCTATACCTTTATGTTGATATTTCGGCAAAACAGCCAAATCATAAATTATTGATTGAAAGTGTAAATCGTTTAAAACTCTTACACATCCTACGAATCTCCCATCAATCCACGCAGAAAAAACAAATGTCGAATTAAGAAATCCAATATTAAAATTATCAATCATAGATTGTGTTGTTTTATTCTTCGTTGCCCAGCCAACTTCAAGGAATAATTGATATAATTCATCACAAGGTAATTCCTTTTGTTTCCTGCATCTTCATCGTCATCATCTATTTTACAATCATGAGTTATAACAAGATCATTTTTTGAAAAGAACAAACTTATCATTTCATTATTCAAATAGTTTCTAAACCAGCATAACGATAATTTGCCAATTACAATATCTGCATACTCACTCATAATAAAATCCTCCCTATATTTTTTGTATTATTTCTCTGCAAACTGGAATTTATACCTTAACATTTTTGCAAATACACAAATTGCAATTCTTGAGATACAACATCTTCTTTAAATATTTTATATCCTAATTTTTCATATAATCTTATATTGCTAATACTTTTTGTACTGGTAAACAACTCATATCTTTGGTTTGGATATTCATTTTCTATTTCTAAGAGAAGTTTCGTTCCTATTCCCTTCTTTTGCATTTTAGGATGCACCATTAGTTTACCAATATAAACCGTTCCTTTCTCCTGATATGCTCTAACAGAACCTATAATGCCCCCTCCGTCATCCACTGCTTTTAAAATAGTTCCTTTGTGAAATTCATCATATACTTCTTCTATTGTTTGCTTTAAAGGCGGAATGTCCATATTACCAAAAAGTTTAGCTTCGCTTCGGTAAGCCAAATATTGCAGTTCAAGTATTTTTTCTAAATCTTCTTTCTGTGCCTTCTTTATCAAAATCACATTCCTCCTAACACCAAATCATAGCAGCAAATTCTAATTTATCCATTCATTATACACTACACTTTCTTCTCTCCGCAATCAAAATGGTAAAAACAACCTTAGAACTCTGTATATCAGAACTGAATCCCAAGGTTGTTTCCTTCAACTATATTCATATTTTAGTTTTGCATATTACTATAAGTACGATATCCATCCATTTAACTGGAGCTTTTCATTTTATCTAGCATTTCATAACTTAACGTTCTAAATACCTGACAAAATTTTTCGAATCCATCTTCCCCAATAATGTAGATGTTGGGCATATATGCCATGCGTTTTCTGGAATATTCAATTCGTTCTAAACCATTATCAATAGCTGTATGATTACTTAATGCCACATCCACTTTTTTATTTTTGGCTTCCATAATAAAATAATCCAACGATTGCAAATATTGTTTTACACCATCTTTTGTCCATGGAGGCGTTGTACCGCCCCATAACGCTGCCATATGTATTTCCCCATTTTCCGTTACAGGAAATATATAACTTAATCCTCCCGGTGTATGCCCCGGAGTGCCATAAACATATATGGTTTTATCCCCTAATGTTATGCTATCGCCATCTTGTATATAAACATCAATTTTGTAATCTTTCCACGTTTCAGGTCTGTCAGGCTTTGTTGGATGTTCCTGCCAAAAGATATCATCTATCTGGGATAGATATGTCTTTGTGTTATATTTTTCAACAAACCATTTTCCACATCCAGTATGGTCTACGTGTCCATGTGTCAATATCAGTTTCCTTACCATCTCTGGATTCCATCCTGCATTTTTAATTGCTCCTACAATTGCGTTAAAAGCGCTTTCGTCCGGCCATATGGCATCTATTAAAATTAACCCATCAGTAGTATTTAATACAAAACAATTTGTTTCTCTTTGTGAAACAATTAGTAAGTCATCAAAAATCCTTGCGTGTGTAAAAAAGGACATATCTTCCATTGCCCTAATTGTTTCCTTTGTAATAATCGGTTTATCTAATCTATTCATTTCATTCACTCTCCTCTGTACATCTTTATTCTATCGTTGCACAGAGGATAAGCGATTTTTGGCGTGCATCCTTAAGAAAACTTTCATAGTTTCTTCCTTTCCCTTATTCTTTCAACACTCAATTCCATTTTAGATATTACATTCAATCCAAAATCTCCATATTCATCTACAAATATGCTGAGTTTCTTCACCCTTTGATTCTATTCAATATATTTCCACAAAACACGATAAATTTTATACTCTTTATCTGTTATAATTTGTACGTATTTTACCTACTTTTTCTATAAATTCTTCGTTACTCTTCGTTCTTGCAAATAGATTCAGTATCTGTTCTACAGCATCTTCTTTTCTCATACCATTCATTTCTTTTCGAATGATATATGATGCACCCAGTTCATCAGCGCTTAACAACAAATCTTCTCTTCTCGTACCAGACTGTGTAATATCAATCGCAGGAAATATTCTCTTCTCTGACAATTTTCTATCAAGAACCAGTTCCATATTTCCTGTTCCCTTAAATTCCTCATAAACAACATCATCCATTTTGCTTCCTGTATTTACCAGCGCTGTAGCTAAAACTGTGAGGCTTCCGCCTTCTCTCATATTTCTGGCTGCGCCAAAAAATCTTTTCGGCATATGAAGCGCTGCCGGGTCTAAACCACCTGACAGTGTTCGTCCGCTTGGCGGAACCGTCATATTATAAGCTCTTGCCAGCCGGGTAATACTGTCTAAGAGTATAATTACATCCTTCCCATGTTCCACTAAACGCTTTGCTCTCTCGATAACCATTTCCGACACACGCTTGTGATGTTCCGGAAGTTCATCAAAGGTCGAATAAATAACTTCTACATTATCTCCCTGTATCGCCTCTTTAATGTCAGTCACTTCTTCCGGTCTTTCATCTATTAACAATATAATCATTTCCATTTCCGGATTATTCTTAAGAACTGCTTTCGCAGTCTCTTTTAACAAAGTCGTCTTTCCTGCTTTCGGTGGTGAAACAATCATTCCACGCTGACCTTTTCCTATCGGACTTACAATATCTACAATACGCATTGCTGTACTGTGACCGTCCGTCTCAAGATGCAGTCTCTCATTTGGGAATATTGGTGTCAGTTCCTCAAAATTCGGGCGCTTTAAAACCTTATCTAAACTTTCGCCATTTACCATATCTACATAATATAATGCACCAAACTTCTCATTTTCTCTTTTTTCTCTGACCCTTCCGGTTATAAAATCTCCTGTTTTCAATTGAAATCTCTTAATCTGGGATGGTGCCACATAAACATCATCCTCTCCCGGTAAATAATTATCACACCGGATAAATCCAAAACCATCAGGCATAACCTCTAATATTCCTGTTCTCGTCACACCATTTTCCTGTGGTACTTCATCTCTATGTTCAAGATTATCACTATGATGTCTCTTTCTATGTCTGCCATTCTCTCCGGTATTTTTCTGTTCTCTGGCAGTCTCCTGTTTATCTTCATCTGAACCCTTAACAGACTCTTCTGTTTTCTCAGATTCTTCTTTCTTTTCATTCCGCTGTGTCACTTCAAGAATCATATCAATTAATTGTTGTTTTCTAAGTATAGAAACAGACTTAATTCCATTAGCCTTTGCTATCTCTCTCAATTCACCTACCGGTAATGCCTGTAACTTTTCTCTCATAAAAACTCCTTCCTAAGTTTCTTTATTCAATTACCTTCTATGGAAATATAGGGGATATCCCTTTAGAATGTATAGAAATTTTACTATGTCATATTTTAACATATCATTCTAAAAAAGAATAGTGTTAATTTTCAAACTATGATATCATGTATATAACAGTTCAGCCATGCGACATAAAAATCAAATGTCCAAAAACTGTTTACAAAATTTTGGACATTTGATTTTTATGTCATATGGTGAGCCATAACAGCGAGAAAATGTGAAGCATTTTCGAGCTGTTGGCTGAACGTTCGGATAAGCCATAACAGCGAGAAGAGCGAAACAAATTCGAACTGTTGGTTGAACTGTAAAATTCTAATTTGGAGGATTAAAATGACAACTGACGAAAAAGCATTAAAATTACATGAAGAGTTAAATGGTAAATTAAGCACTGAGGCAAAATGTCACGTAAACTCACGTGAAGATTTATCCCTCGCTTATACTCCCGGCGTTGCAGAACCTTGCAGAAAGATTGCTGCCAATCGGGAAGATGTATACAAATATACATGGAAAGCAAATACTGTCGCTGTAGTCTCCGACGGAAGTGCAGTTCTTGGTCTTGGCAATATCGGTCCGGAAGCTGCGATGCCTGTTATGGAAGGCAAAGCTGTATTATTTAAAGAATTTGGCGGCGTCAATGCCGTTCCTATTTGTCTTGACACACAGGATACTGATGAAATCATAGACACCGTTATTCGTATTGCTCCCGGTTTTGGCGGCATTAATCTGGAGGATATTTCAGCTCCAAGATGTTTTGAAATCGAAAGCAAATTAAAAGAGAGACTGGACATCCCTGTTTTTCATGATGACCAGCATGGTACTGCTATCGTTGTTCTGGCTGGTATTATCAATGCCCTGAAAGTAGTCGGAAAGAAAAAAGAGGATTGTAAAGTAGTCATCAATGGTGACGGTTCTGCCGGTATCGCAATCTGCAAACTTCTTTTAAACTATGGTTTCAAAGATGTCACAATCTGCGGATTATATGGTATTCTCTCAAAAGATATTGAAGATTTAAACTGGGCCCAGAAAGAAATGGCTGAAGTTACCAACCTTTCCGGAATGAACGGAAAATTAGCTGACGCATTAGTTGGGGCTGACATTTTTGTTGGTGTTTCTGCACCAAACATGGTTACAGCTGAGATGGTACAGACAATGAATACTGATGCTATTATGTTTGCCATGGCAAATCCTGTTCCTGAAATTATGCCTGATGTGGCAAAAGCTGCCGGTGCGAGAGTCGTTGGAACCGGACGTTCTGATTTTCCTAATCAGGTAAATAATGTTGTAGCCTTCCCAGGTATCTTCAAAGGAGCATTGGAAGGCCGTGCAAAACAGATTACAGAAGAAATGAAACTGGCTGCTGCTCTGGCTATCGCTTCATTGGTACCCGATGAAGAACTAAACGAAGAAAACATATTACCGGAAGCATTTAATCCAGTTGTTGCAGATGTTGTAAGTCAGGCAGTAAAAGATAATATATAAAGATATTCTTTTATACATTATTACAAGGAGGTAGTCAAATTATGAATTATGCTGAAATCAAAACTTATGACGTGGCAAATGGTCCCGGCATCAGAGTTTCATTATTTGTCAGCGGCTGTCATCACAGATGTCCCGGCTGCTTTAATGAACAGGCATGGGATTTTAATTACGGAAAAGTTTTTAACGACGAAACGATAGATTATATTATTGATACTTTAAGTTTTGGTGCCTATGCCGGTGTGACATTCTTAGGTGGGGAACCACTAGAGAGAGTGAATCAGCGTGGTCTTATCCCTCTTGCAAAGAAAATAAAAGAAACTTATCCCGATAAAACAATCTGGTGTTTCACCGGATATGAATTTGAAAAAGATGTCATGGCTCATATGTACAAAGAATGGGATGAAACAATAGAGCTGCTGTCCTATATTGATGTTTTAGTGGATGGACCATTTATTGAATCCCTGAAAAATCCAAGCCTTGTTTTCAGAGGTTCTGAAAATCAGCGGCTGATTAAAATACCGGAAACTTTAGAACGTGGTGAGATTGTACTTTGGGAAAAACGACTATAATCTTTTTCGACCTGAGAACTAAAAACGCAAA
>CAQBGY010000111.1 GCA_948759685.1 uncultured Eubacterium sp. | reverse complement strand
ATTTCTCTTAAAATACTATATAGATTATGTCTTGCAATACACTCTTTATATTTATGCTCTAATAATAATTTTTCAAACTCTTCGCAATATAAAAAATAATTTTCGATTATTTTTTCAAAATCATTTTCCTTTAACATATTATTTGCTGGTGCCAAATGTACATATGCAAATCCTTCCTCCAACAAATGTGTAACATTTTCACTAACATTCAAACCAGCAGGTGTAATTGTACCCCTTGCTCCTACAACCATCTTATCTTGTAAGGCTTTTGCACCTTCAAGTATTCTAGAATACGCACCTCTTCTATGAATATCAAACCGATTTGCATTAGTTACACTTTCTATTCCATCTATACTAACCTGCACTAAAAAATTATTTTCTCTTAAAAACTGTACTATTTCATCGTCCGTAATTGTTCCATTAGTTGTTATGCTATAATGAGTTTTTTTATTATATAATATATCTTTTTCTTTACAATACCCCACCGAACGCTTTATTACTTCAAAATTTATTAAAGGTTCTCCTCCAAAAAAAAGAATTACAATATCTTTTGTGTTTCTAGAATGTTCATACAAAAAGTCTATAGCTCTTTTTGCAACTTCAAAACTCATTATACCTATATTTTTATATTCTCCGCCATCTCCAAAACAGTACTCACATCTTAAATTACATTTCTGTGTTACTAATAATGTCATGTCACATATATCTAATTTTTCTATCTCTATTTTTCGTATTCTATCTCCTCTTTCATAAATCAGTTTCATTTCTTCTAATTTATCAATCATTTCCTGTATATCTACTTTTATATCATACCTATTAACTCTTTTCCACATTTCTTCTTCAGTCGCTGGCTTATTTAATAGCACATCCTTGATTAAGAAATTTATCTTAAAAATTTTATTTGTTTCAGCAATATATACATAATTTTCTTTTTCGTTTTCTAATAACATATACGTATTATATATGATCATATTTTCCCCTCTATTTTCTCTATAGCATCATCAATAACTTTCTTATCAAAATAACTGAATATTTTACTACATGCATCACACATATCTACATATTGGCAATTGTCAACCAAACCAGGATTCATATCTCTAATAGTATTAATCAACACTTGTAAACCATTTTTCTTAATATAATTAGTATATATATTATTTTTAGCATTTACCAAAATTGTTTCAAATGAATCCACATAAACATTTCCCACACTTCTTATACTACTCATTACACAAGCACTTCCACATGGATATACTGTACCATTGGGTTCAATAAGTAACATATTGCTTTCATTGCATTTTCCTCTAATTGTATCACTCAAATAGAACAATTCTTTTGGTATTTTTACTGCATCTCCAATTGGATACGCTCTATATTGGCAAAATAAAATATTAGCCATTTCATCATCAAAATGTTCTAAAACATGCCGATTACCGATTCCATTTTTTAAAATTGTACAACCTATCAAAACTTTAATATCTAACATCTGGGAAATTCTAAAAATTCTTCGATAATTTTCAGTAGATATATGCTTCATATGGAAATCATCCAAACTAACCTTTATACTTCTTACACCATAGTGTTTGAGTTTTTCTAATTTTTCAAATGTACCATCCTTATCAGTTGCCCAAAAAGCATTAGTTGTAAATGTTGTTTGCATTCCTAATGAAAAAGCCAACTTGCATAATTCTAAAATTTCTTCATAATAGATAAATGGTTCACCACCAGTAATTCCTATAAGTTTAATTCCATTATAAGCAGAATCTCGTATTACCTTTTTTGCTACTTCCAAATCCATTTTTTCATTTCTGTTTGGTCCACATTTCAAACCACATATTTCACAAGTTCCCGTACATTTATATGTATACAGCAGCCCTACAGCATTATATTCTATCATCTGTTTTCCTCCCAATATTTGCAAAGTTTTCTAAATAAATCGGGTTCATTTACTTTAATCTTCAGGTATAATCTAAGACTAATATCAAATAATATTTTATTTTTTTCACACCACTCTTCAGCAGGTATATTAATATCCGAATTGTATACTAAATTTTCACACGGACAACCTTCCCCGCAATATAATTGGCAATAACAATTCTGACATTGTGCAACCTTTTGTTTCTCGAAAGGTTTAGAAAATACTGTGAAATCATGTTGCCTAACATTTCCCAACAAAAAATCATTCTCCCCAACTAAACGATAACACGAATATGCGTCTCCATTACTTGCGAATGCTGCAATCTTTTCCTTCCAAACGAAACAATTAATTGCATAGTTTCTAGTATGTAAATTTTGCATATAATCAAATATGTTGCCATAAATATTCTTACTTCCAGAAATCAAGTGCTGATACATTAAATCACTCAATATTTCAGTTTGGAATTTGAGTTCTTTATAATCTTTTTCTTGATATATTTCATTTTTGTCAAATACTATATTTGAGTAAACTTTATCTACTCCCATTTCCCATAAAGCAGTAACTGCTTCTTCTAAAAAAGGAATATCTTCTCTTCGTAATGTTATTTGACAATTTAAATTACTAATATGAGCCAACAGTTTTTTTGTGTTTTTTGCAACTAGATCCATACTTCCCTTCCCTGATGCAAACGCTCTATTTTTATTGTGAATTTTTGAAATCCCATCTAAACTTACACTTACTAAAAAATCATTTTTAATAAACATTTCTATAATACTATTATTTAATATTGTTCCGTTAGTAGTAATCATATATTTAACATTTCCGTTAATACTTTGCTTTTTTGAATTTATGTATTGTACAACAAATTCAATTACTTCTAAATTTAAGAGTGGTTCTCCCCCAAAAAAGCTTACAACGATATTCTGCTTTTTCTCTTCAATATTTTTTAACCAATAATCAACACACCTACGTGCAGTATCAATTGACATCATTTCTTGTTGGAGTCCATAACTTCCCCCTTTTCCGAAACAATACGAACATTTCAAATTACATTTTTGAGCGACATTTAGGAACAATGTATTAAGTGAGTGCACATTTTTCCCACCTATTTTTTGATATGTCCTTAGTAGTAAATTTTGTTCTGATAATATACCATTATTCATTGCTACAAGTAGCCCTTTTTCTGCATTTTCTATTTCTTCCACTGTAAACTTTTCTGTTAATTTTTCATTTCTATTTAAAAGTATTTCATATAATATTTCGCTAATTTCAAAAATATTTCCTGTACCACCATCAAATGCAAAGTATCTATGATTTATTTTTTCTAATTTGAATGTACTATTTACTTTTAAAACTAATATCACCCGATTTTACGTACACTAATGGATAAACGGCTGACAAATACCTTCGATTGATCCACAAGAGTCTGAATGTCCGCAGAAGATAAATCCATCATTGTCCTTAACTTCTTTGTCCTCTACGTTTACCTGAACAAACATCTTATCCATAACCTTGTCCTCCTTCCTTTAATGATTATATTATCTCCTCAACAAGGAATGATAATATCAAATATGATCTTTTCTATTAATTATTCTGTACTCATTGCGACTTTTCTATATTTTATATACCCTCCTATTAAAGAAATTCCAACCATTGAGCATGCAACGGCGATAGGCGTTGATATATACACAATTGATGCCTTCTTTAAAATACAATATAGTACATAATAAATTAATGCTATTTTTTTAGCTCTTGTTCCGTATTCTTTCTTTTCTTCATACTCCAATCTATGCACAACACTGTCTATAGGAGATAAGAATATAATTATAAGCAAATTGATTGTTTGAATTAAAATTCCTACATTATCATCACATTGTAATATTTTAATTCCCATCAATGCGATAAACAGAGTAATGAAAGAAAGAAAATAGCATCTTATGGGAGTATCCGCATGATACCCACCTGCATATTTTCTTAATGCACTAAAGCAAAATAAAAAAAATATACTTTGCCATACTATACCCAACAGATACCCCGCCATTATTGTAACTATGGTGCTTATAGATATAACTATACTTCTTCTAATACCATAATTTATGATTTCCTCTCGCTCTTCTTCTGACAGTTGCTCAATCTGAATACTCATCTTTAAAACTTCCTTAATTTTTTTACCGCCTTAGGTATCTCTGGTTGATAATTAATAAATGGACATGTTGTATTTGCTTCAGAAATCGCTGCCCTGATTGCAATTTTCTCAATTATCTTTTTTAATCTGTTATGCTTTTTCATTTTGTATCCCTCACTTGTATAATGATTCATTTGTTTTTTTGATAATATCATATTTTCATATCTTAATTTTCCAAATGGCGAAATTCATATATATTAGGGCGAAATTTGTACAAAAAAAGCCTCTCCATTGAAATAGGTCTGGTAAACCTAAACGATGTGAGGCAATAATATGTAAGTGTCTGTTAAATTTTCTATTTCTACAATAAAGCATATAATATAATTTTTACATCAAAAATATTATCTTTGTCTGATATCTGCATATCCCCCTTGTAAGTATCAACCACGTTCTTGACATTTTGCAATCCGATTCCATGAATCCGCTTCTCTTTCTTTGTGGTAATATAAATTTCTCCTTTTCTTTTTATTGCATTATCATAACTATTTCTGACACGAATAAAAAGCATACCCCGTTCATAATTTAAAAATAGTTCCAACCATCTTTCCTTTGACTGCTCAGCTGACTCTATCGCATTCTCCAATAGATTCCCGACAATGACATTTAAATCAAAGGAACGAATTGCCAATTCCTTTGGGATATTTATCTCGTAATTAACATGATTAAGAACTGTCTTTGCTCTGTTCAGCATATAATTCATCAGACTGTCTACTTCCTGATTTCCACTGCTGATATACTCATGTGGATTTTCAAGATATGCCTGCATATCACAAATATAGTCCATTACTTTATCATCATTTTGATGCCTCGCTAAAATCATTAATTCATTTAAATGGTGCTTCATATCATGCTTTAGTGTTCTTACTTTTTCTTCCGTTTGTGTCATAATATTTAATTGATTGGCATAGCTAGCAATCTGTCGTTCAAATAATGCTCTTTCCTCTAACTTTAAATAAGCATCAACTAAAACACCATATAAATAAAATATTAATAGATTAATAAGCAAAATCCCAACACTTACAGAAATTAGTATCATTCTGCTATTCAGGTTGTTCATAACCAATATTAGTAAAATCATTATACTAATAGCAGGGATAGCAATTAATATGTTTCCGTGAAATGGTATAAAATCCTTACTTTTATTCTTCACCAAAAATCTCTCTACAACAAATTCACAAATAAGTATTAAAAAAGTAGTAATGTATACTGTCATTCCATTTGCTTCTTCACCTACCATGTAATTACCAAAGGAATATACTGCTATAATGTCACAAAACATATTGATTCCATATATCAAAAGAGTAACCAATACTTTTTTCTTCTCTACCCCCACATATAATCGTGTAATAAAATAAATCAATAATAAATTAGTTATGATGTTTAATACGGGAAAGTGAAAAAACGAATGAACTAATACTGTCAGTGAAAAGAAAACAAAATAACATATCCTCTCCTTTCCCTTTTCTTCAATATTTATTTCAAAAAATATTGACATGAATCTTTTGAGAATGAATGTTCTAAATAAGTTAGTGCTTAAAACCGTAATCATTTCTGCCACATTATTTTTCCTCCCATTTATATTTCATAATCTGTTCCCTTACTAATTTTCGATATGGAATACTAATACTCAATAAATTATCTCCCTGCATTCTGATTGCTTCATAGGAACACTCTACCATATAATCTAAATTTATAATATAAGACTGATGAATCATGATAAAATTATGTGGTAATTCTGAAGCTATTTCTTTCAGTTTTCCATTAAACTGTCTTTCGCCCTCTCTTGTAACAATATTAATCTTCTTATTCTGGCTATAGAAAAATATAATTTCTCGAAAAGAAATCTTGTAAAAATAACCTTTCGAATAATACTCAAATTTTTGATTTTTCAATTCGTAAAAATGAATGCTCTTTAAAAATACATTTTCTACAGTTTCTGTCTTTAATGGTTTAATTAAAAAGCCTATCGGTTGCACCTCAAAAAGCCGCATTGCATAACTGCTTTTAGATGAAATATATATGATAATTAATTCTAAATTTTTCATTTTCTCTCGTATAAAATTACCTACCTGAATTCCGTCTGTGGTAATTAAGTCTATGTCCAAAAACAGCATATCTAAAGTATTTTCCCTTTTTAAAAAATCACAAAGACTTTCTCCGGAAAACCATACACTTGTTTCTAGCCCTACCCCATGCTTTTTTCCCAATTTATAAATCATATCTTCCAGTTCTGCACAGACTTCTTTTCCATCATCACATATCCCTATATGAAACACATCATATCCTCCCCCAATTTTTGTTTTATACTCAAACTTCGCACTTGAATAAGTGTTTATGCACCTTGAACATTCAATAATTACTGGCATTAAAATAGCATGAAACCATCTGGTTTGGTATAATTGAGTTGTTCAAAACAATTAAAACACCACAGGCTCATGCCTCAAGTAGATATGGGGATTGCTCCCCATACCCCTCATTAGAACCGTACATGCACTATTAACGCATACGACTCAACCCAATATTCTTTCATTGCAAGGTGTGCCCCTTCCCTCCACCGTTATTAACGGTTTCTTTGGTACTATGAGCACTTCAGACTTCCTATTATCCATTTAATTTCCTCTCTTGTTCCCTTAATTGTACATCATACCCTATGCCAGGGGGATAATAAGACCCCAACTGTTCTGTATTATATATTTCTCATCAACCTCTCCAAGCTCTCGGACTGGGGGATGCCCCTGTCCCTCACCATAGCGGTTACAGAGATGTTGTCTGCTACGAACGCAAACGCATCGACCATTTCCGACCTCATACTAATTTGCAAGCTCTATCACTTCACTTTCGTTTCGGCTCTGTTGCCTCTGTCCTATGCTTAAATCTGATGTTGCCACTTCGACTCCAAGGACTTGGTACGGGCGGTTGATTAAACCTTTCCCGACAGGATTTTCCTGCTATATAATCAGCTATGCTGATTTCTCAGCTCGCACTATGAATAAAAGTATAACACAAAACAACCAAAATGATAAACAAATTTCTAAATCTATCCGAAGATTTTTTACTATTTTTTACTAGATTTCATGTTTCATCTGTATTAAAAACGGCTAATGCGTATAAAAAGAAGGGAACTCCTGCAGTGGAAATCTTTCAGTACCTGTTTCTTTTGATTTTTTCAAACAGAGGCATATAAGAACCTTATTTCATGAAGAAATACTCTGGCTTTTGCCAAGGATACTGTATACCGCTTTATGAAAATGGTCCAGATCAACTGGATCCGTTTTACAACCATTCTTGCAGGCAGAATCATCAGAGAGGCAATCCTTCCGCTGGATTCACAAGACCGCGCCAACGTATTGATCATCGATAATTCTATGTTTGAACGCAACCGTTCAAAAAAAACGGAACTTCTTGCAAAAGTATATGACCATGCCAGACACACTTATAAATTTAGTTTCCGTATGCTCACGCTTGGATGGTCTGACGGAAGTACTTTCCTTCCGATTAACAGTGTGCTTCTTCCACCTGAAAATAAGAAAAACTGGATCAATCAAGCAGAGCCTGTCGAAAAAAGAACCGTTGGTTATAAACGGCGTGCACTTTCTATGCAGAAAGGAACACATGCCATGCTGGAACTCCTGTCATCTGCTAAAAAAGCAGCCATTCCTGCAAAATATGTCCTTTTTGACAGCTGGTTTTCCTCTCCAAGCGCCCTACATTCCGTTAAGGAAACTGGGTATGATGTCATCGGAATGATAAAGAAAACCCCGAAAATGTTCTTCCGTTATAATGGGGAAGTCTAATGCTGGAACATAGACTGGATGTCCCTGCTCACACTCTCTCCCACAAGCAGACCACCATCTGCCTATTCTACCTCGCCCCTTTGTCATTTTGCCTTGCCTGATGCACCCTGCCTGCTTCTCTTTCTTTTATAGCCCTCTCTTTTTGCCTAAGCCTGTCTCTGACGCTCTTAGTATCCACCACTTTTTCTCCATAAGTTTTCTCGTACTCCGCACAAGCTGCTTCATAATTCTGATTCTCTCTTTTTGCCACATCAAGTTCCTTATAGAATGCCTGCATAGAATCAAAATGATGTTCTTTCACAATAGAAGAAAGCCTCTTTTTCATATTGAAAATCTGATTATCAAAGCTGTCGATCTCCTGCTGTAACTCCCTGCGCCTGCCGCCTTTGAAGATGCCCGTACATTCAGACAATTCTTTTTTCAGCATATCCCTCTGTTTTTCACGCCCGAATATTGCCTTGTTCTGGTCTTTCAGCCTGCCCTCAATCTCTTTCAGCCGGGGATATTTACTTGCCAGTACGGACGGTTTTGGCTGCGGCGGTCTTTCTGCTGGCTGCTCTTTTTCAACCAGAACAGGTTTTCGCTCCGCCTTTACCTGTTTAATAATGCTTTCTTTCTCTTTGGAAGCAGTCATTGAATATTCTGTATTCTTTTTCATATCGAGTTTTCGATGCGGATCTATGGGAAATGGTATCTCCTTTCTTTCCGGCTGAAATCCTGGATCATCTCCTGCATGGATACGGCTGTCCGTTTCTTTTGATGTTTCCTTTATGGCACTGACACCATTTCCGATCACTTTCTCCACTATATCAATCACCTTCTGCATGGCTTTCATAATCAGGAGTTCTAACAACAAAATCGCTGCCCTGACAATCTCCCCGAACAGCTCCGGCCTTTGTCCGTTCTGCTCCACGGATTCTTTTACTTTATCCGTTATCTCCGTCTTTTTAAGCTCCACAATCTCCGCTTCTGATACGCCGCTTACAATCGCACGGTCAACGGTTCTGTTCCACTCCATGCGTATTTCATTGTCCGATTTGATTTCCTCCGCTTTCGGATTATTTTTGCCAACCTTCTTTGTCGCAAGGTACGGACCGTTTTTATCAAAAATACTTAACCTGTCCCTATCATCAAGCACCATCTGGTTGATTAAATCCGTATAAAACACTTTTACCCCATCTAAAAAAGATTCTTGCTTAAAGCGTTCATCTTTGACAGTGAAAATTTTGCGTTCATACACCTCACCTTTTTTAATGATTTTACAGCCTTGACGGATATTCCCATCTCCGTCAAGAATCTCTTTCTTTGTCCTCACATGACGCCCCTGCTCATTGTAGAACATATTCCGAGTGGCAATTTTCTCTGTCGGCTGTTCCAGCCGCTTTCTCTCCGCAAATACCATATGGATATGCAGATTCGTTTTACGTTTATTGTGGTGGAGCGCAGCAAAGCAC
>CAQBGY010000110.1 GCA_948759685.1 uncultured Eubacterium sp. | reverse complement strand
CAATTTTAGATATTTTTTCAGGTTCTGCTGCTGTTAGCAATATGTTTAGAGATAATTATCAAGTCTATGCGAATGATGTCGAATGTTATGCAAGTATAATAGCTGACGCTATTTTAAATCAAGCAGATATAGAAGCTGCTTCTAACCTCCTTCATTCACTAGACATAGAATATACTACTACTATTAAAAAACAGGCAAATCCTATTATAAATTTTATAAACCATGAACAGCAAGCATTAGAACATGAAAACTTTGAAGAATTGATTGCTCTTTATAATTCATATCCAACTGTTTGGAACAACCAATATTCCCAAATAACTAAATCTCTATTGACAGTTGATGGCATAAAAAGCACTAAGGATTTTTATCTATTTACAACATATTATGCCACAAACTACTACGGGATAATCCAAGCACTCGATATTGATTGTATCATCAAAGTGATTAATACAAGTTTTACAGAATATAAGACTGCCTTGCTTTCATGCTTGTTTTATGCAATGAAAGAAGCCGTTTTTTCCAAAGATGGTCACATGGCTCAACCACTGAATCCTGAAAAAAATCAAAGTCGTCTTTTTGTTCAACGGAAAAAGAATATTTATGAATTATTCATTAAAAAATTCAAGGAATATATCAGTGTTCCTCTTTCCAAATTTTCTGGAAAGAACATGATCTTTAATTCTAATTTTGAGGAATTATTAGACGAAAAACTTTTTTCTAATGTAGGTTTAGTTTATGCAGATCCGCCATATACGGATATGCAATATTCAAGATATTATCATCTGCTAAATGTAGCTGCCAAATATGAGTATCCCTTGTTAACCGTTACCAAAAATGGTTATACCAAAGGTTTATATACTGAAGGACGCTATCAATCAAAACTAAGTCAACGTGGTTCAGCTAAGCAATCATTAGAAAATTTAATCAGCTTCTGTGCGCACGCACATACGAACCTTGCTATTAGTTATGCATATCCTCAAGACAGAGAAATACAAGCCACGGACAGGTATACCGTTTCAATTGACGAATTAGTAGAACTCGCAAAAAAATATTACACAAATGCTCGTGTTAATGTAGTAACGCAAAATTATAATCATGCGAACCATCGAAACAGTGAACAAAAAAAAGTTCTCGAATATTTGATACTATGTGGTGATAAAAATTTGAATCAAGTTAATATTGATTCGCTAAAAAAAACTTTATGCAACCTATTGCCAAGTAAAAACAATTCAATGTATAACTCTCATATGTATTGGTCGCAAAAAGCATTTAATATCTGTGATACATTGATAAATTCTCTGTCAAATAGAGGTGATGTTGTCTTTGATCCATTTCTTGGATCCGGAGTAACAACACTCGAAGCCATTAAAACAGATTTGTCTCGTTGCGCTATTGGTTGTGATATTAACGATATGCCATTATTCATTTCAAAACTTTTATTATCCGTTAATACCATTCCAAATATAAAAAAAGAGCTCGAAAACTTTATATCAGAACTAAACACATTGTTTCACTACTATGAAACCACTTGTCCAATATGTAAAAAAACCGGCACTATTTCAAAAGTAATATTTGACAAACCAGAGAGAACAGGTTCAAAGATAATAATTAAAACCATCAATTATACATGCAAGTGTACAAAAAGAGGCATTAAGACTGCTGATGAAAGCGACTATGCAAAAATTAATGTTACCCCAGTATTAAAAAATATCAGCAATACTACCTTACTCTATAACTCCAAGATAGCAGTAACCGAAAATGATGATATTAAAAACATATTTACGGGACGTAACTTATCCGTACTAGACGAAATATTGAGCATAATTAACAAATATAGCGAAAAGCATCAAACTATTTTAAAATATATTCTGATGTCCATATTGCATCTATGTAAGATAACTGATAAACATTCAAATTCTCAATGGCCGTTATGGATACCTAAAACTGATTGTGTTGAGAAAAATATTATAGATATTTATACAAAGAAAATCAAAAAATTTTATGAAGTCATACCATTTATGAAAGAAAATTATACTGATTCCGAAATAGTTGAATCATATAGTTCTCTTTCTCCCTGTAAATGCTTATTATTGCAAAAAGGTAGTCAATCAATAACCGAACAGGATATACCAGATAATGGTGTGGATTTAATTGTAACTGACCCTCCCTATTTGGAACAAGTTCTGTATTCCGAATATATGCAGTTATACAAACCATTTTTAAATTTAGATTATAACTTAAAAGATGAAATAATTGTTTCTTCTGCACCTTCCCGCAACAAGAGCAAGGGAGACTATTTTAATTTATTGGAGCAAGTTTTTCATATGTGTTCCCATAAACTGAAACCGAACCATTATTTATGTTTGTATTTTCATGATAGTGATTTAAATGTTTGGAACGAACTAATCACTATCTTGGAAAGAAACTGTTTTAGATTTATCACTCAAATACACATTGATAAGACTGTTACTTTAAAAAATATTATTAGTCCTAAAAAATCGTTAAATGGTGACTCTGTACTTATTTTTTCAAAAGGTGTTGCTCCTATAAAACACAACGCCGAAGAAGACATATCCGAAATCGAGCACAATATTATTCGCCAAGCTAAATTTATGGTAAAATCAAATGGTTCGATGTCTACTCCCGAATTATATGACAATGGACTTATGGAAATTTTAATCCAGAACGGCTGGTTATCTAAACTGTCAAATAAATATTCTTCTTTAGTTGATATTTTTGATAAACATCTAACGTGGGATTCTTCTACAGCTAAATGGAAATGACACAAATGCGAGGATTCTCCTCGCATTTGTGCTTATATATCTTGAATTCCATTATAATACTCTCCCGGAAAGTATTTGTTAAGACGTTGCATCAACTGATTTCCATCTACAGTCTCAACCTCAAGATCAAATGCCACCTTTTTACCATCTTTGGTATACCCAGAGGTCGTCACACAAACTGCATAGTCCAATCTTCTTCTCATCCTTTCAGCATATAATCTCTGTATAGGGTCAGAACCAACATTTGAAGCCCAACGTTTACACTGGAAAATATAATGCAACAATCTATCCTGTTGACGTTTAGAGGCAATAATATCAACACCTAAGTCACCTGCCCCTCCCATCTTTATAACATTTTCATACCCTTCTTTTTTCAGTAAACTTTGTACTAAAATTTCAAAATCTGTACCACTTAATGTTGATATATCAATCGCATTCTCATTAGGTTTACTAATATCTTGTCTTTCAACATAATATTGCCCGTCTTTTTCACAATAATTTAATATTAAATTACCAATATCTCTTTGATGGTTTTCATCTTCTAAAATTTGTGCAATCGTTTTGGGATTACCATCACATAACGAATTGACCAACTCGAAGTAAACATCTTCTAATACAAACTTGCCTTTACTGTCCAAAAGTTGTCTAATAAAAATTGGCATTAAGTCATATAATTTTGTATACAAATCCGTTGTATCCTCAATATCTAAATATAATTGATTATTATCGATTTGTATGCAGCCCGCATCTACCTTAAAATATTGCTGTAACAGAGTCTTTATTTTCAATATATCTTGTTCACTAGCTAAATATGAATATTTTGACTTTAAGTCATTGCAAACGAGAGTTACGGCACTTGATAATGTCACATATTCTTTTGTTCGAATTAGGTATAAATACACTTTTTTAACAAGTAAAAACTCATAATTTTCGTTACCAATATACCAATATCTATCCTCTTTTGGTAATTTATAAAAAACAACTATCATCTCATTCATAAATGTATTGGTGAACGCTGATTGCTTTCTTATTGTCGGATCTTTTTTTTCAACTCCAATTTGATATGCATACTCGAAACCGTTTTTGCGAGCTAAATTTACAATTTCTATATAAGTTTTAAAATACTTTGCTTTCCCCAGTTTCATTGTAAGAAACACAAGCCCATCTTCATTTAATACGCTATAAAAATGAGAAAACATATTGTCAATATCTTTATAGTAATTCTCTATATCCCTTTTTTCAATTCTTGACTCTGCATTTGTTAGAACTATTTCTTGCTTCAACATATCTTCTGTTAATGCATATTTAGAATCATAAAACTTTTCCAACCAAATACGATATAATTGATTTCTTTCTAAATATGGAACTTGGTCAGTATATGGAAAATCAGTATAGATAATATCTACTTTCAGATCAGGGTTTTCTTTAATATACTCTGCATAGTCCTTATTGGCAATTATTACAGTTGAATCTGTTGTTCCTATTTGTTTATCGCTATAAACGGACTTGAATTTACAAAAACTTTTATACTTTTCCTCAAAAAGTAGCCAAACATTCATATCCTGTGCCCCATGCCCCACTACATGATATAATATATCGGTGCTGGAACCGTACATAGCAATTCTTGCAAGCGAAATAGAGGCAACCAAAACTTGTTCTAATACATCTTTTTCGTCTGATGGTTCAATTTTATTAATTGCATCTTGTAAAATCAATAAAGCAATTTTATTTCTTTGTGTAAAAATCCTATCATATTTATCCGCGCCTGTTGATGATGTAATATTAATCCTGCTATTTACAATATATTGATTTCTTGGAAATCTTTCTACATCTACTTTTTCTAGTCTAACTAACTTTTGATAATCTTCATCATCAAATTTTTTGGACTTACCACCACATACTGGACATTTTTCTATAAGTTTTATATTTTTACCATCTATTATTTCCCTATTATTAGATGGATTAAAATATCCTTCTTTGCCTTCTTCAGGATCAAACAAAACTTTACTTATATAATTTTTGCTACCACAACATGATGTTTCATATAATCTCATTATCTGCTCATATACATCTTCTTTAACAGCATCAAATAATTTACTTAATTTAAGCATATCTACCTTATTCATCAATACACTTACAGCATTAAATGTATAATTGTCCAATTCCGTAGCATAAATCTTTTTTACTTTTCCCATCGCAGCATATACAAATGAACCGGAACCCATAAAAGGATCATATATAACATCTTCACTATCACTTATTGCTTCTATTACTTTTTCAGCTATAATAGGAGACTTCCTGCCTTTAAAATTAAAAGTCGTCCGCATTTCATTAGGAACAGTATTAGGAACATCTTCAATAGCTGTTTTAATTTTATTTAATCTACTCTTTATTTTTTCGGGTATCTGTTTTCTCAATTAATTTGACCTCCTTGATTAATTCATATGTCGGTTTACCTAATGCAGATGCCATCTCATCTAATTTCTTTAATGGTGGCGTTTTAAAATTTTTCTCTCTGAAATACGATTTTAAAGCAGCTTCGCTGACAAATCCATAAAACAAAGCAGCTTTATCTTTCCATGAAAATCGTCCCTTTTGTAAAAAATATTCTTTTAAGTTTTTTATCAATATTTCTCTTGAATTATTTCTTAGTAATTCAATTTCTGCAAAAATATCACCATCCTTCTGTATCAATGCATACGACCAACATCCTATTTTATCACTTATCTGATCAAGTCTTTTAAGAGAAGGGCATCTGGTTTTACTTTGCCAATGTTTTAGCGAGTCTTCAGTAACATTTAAAAAGTTTGCAATCTTTCTGTAGGTATTCAAATTATGATACCCTGCGAATCTAATGATATTATCTATAAATATGTCCTGTGAATCCACTTTGCATCTCCTTCCGCAATCATTTTGTAAACATCTTTAAGACCAATACTCGCAGTCAAACGCCTCACTTGAGGCAATCTTTTTTCTCTAATGATTAATTTCTTCTCCAGTAATTCAATTACTGCCATAGGATGACACGCTATAATACTTTTTATGGTAAATGTTCTCTTATCCACTTGCGCCAAAATAATTTTTTCGTCGTTCAGATAAGAATCCAAAACATTTGCCGATATATCTTGAAAAATCCATAAGAGCCTTGTGCTAACCTTATACTCGTATGTTTTACCATTTATATCATAAGCATCATGTTTTTTCTGTTCGGGATTTATTCTATGATTCAAATTACAAGCAACCAACAACTCCCATAATTTATTACTGGTCAAAATCCCGTCCACATTAATTATTTCTTCAATTTTTCTAGCTGTAAGAAAAATTTCTTCCAACGCTATGGAACATACTGATTCAAATTCTGTTTTTACAGGATGCCATGATACTATATTGTGTGTTTCCACTAAAGTATATGGCATATTTTCAATTATTTGATGGGCACTGATATTTATCATTTTTCTTTTGTTCTCTATATTTTGTGTACTTATTTCCATATATTTAGCAACTTCTACTCCAGATACAATATATAATTTTTCTATTTCGGGTATATCATACTTATCATTTATAACCACAAAATAAACGAAATTTACATTATATAGCTTTTTAATTGTTCGATCAGTAAAATCATTAAATGTCCATGTATGATTAGAACTGGATTGCTTATAATGTTTATACTCATAAAAGTTACCATATTGATCCTTCGCATCAGGAGAATAGGCATGTCCATTTATAATCTGATGTCCAAATTGATTAGCAATAAGAACCTCAAAGATTTTACTATTAGTATAAATATCTACTATACCATTCGCATAAAAAAATTCACTCAATTCATTTAATTTATTTATTAATTTCCATAAATCCATATCATTCACCTCGCTATTAACGATACACTTTATATTTTCAATATTGGTGACTATTTGTCACTTTATATAACGTTTCAAATGACTATTTGATAATTCTCACAATGAAAATAGGGGGTATATTGTAAAAATACACACCCCTTTGTAATCATCATTTAAACAGATCTATTATACAGAAAAAACAGGTATTGGAAATCTGCATTTGGAAAAACAGAAAAATCGCAAAGGTCATTTTAAAGATTTGCCTTGACAGAATGTATTAGACAAAAGGAGTTTTGTATGGAAAACCCAGGAAATAAAACAAAATATCTGTTGGACATGTTTGTTAAAATAAAGACCGTCAAAGCCTTAAACAAAGCAGTCAGCAGAAACAGCACTTACCATGATACGATGAAACGTCAGGACAAAGCATTTGACAAACTGGATAATGCGGAGTTAAGTAAAGAACAGAGTGCAATCGTTGACAAATCGCTTTCAGTGCCAATGATTTCTGCGCAACATATGGTGCAGCCCTTACAGATTGGGATTGCAGGACGGAATAAGGCTTGCGCCTAAAGTAAAAGAATTTGAATAATTGTATATGCCAAAAGGACATTTTCAAAGAATGAAAGTGTCCTTTTGAGCATTACAAGGTTTAATTTTAAGTCTGCCGCTTTATACTTAGTTAGGTCTAATACATATGACTTCGGTTCATTTTTACCCCCATAAGCTGTACCTGCTTTTCGACAGCCTCCACATTCTGCGCTAGCTGCTCTATTGTGCCAGTACGGTTTTCCGGCTTGATTTCCGGCTGTATCAGTTCCTTTGGGTATTCCTGCCTTGTATGGATATCCATATAGGATTTCAAACAGTAATAATAGCCTTCATTCCTGTAATCTTCAAATACAGGGGAAACTTCGCCCCTTGAGGTCTGCCACCGCATAAGGCGGGGAAACCAGCACAGTCCGTCCATGATGATTTCCTTAAATGAATTGAGCAGTTCCCCAAGTGCGGTAAACAGCCCCCGAAAGCTGTTTCCTGCCTCTATATCCGCCCCACGCTCCACATGGTTCGCAAATTCCTCAATCAGCGGCGCAAAGGGAAGATATGACTGTATAAACTGTTTTATCTGCCGGAGTGCTTTCATGAATATATTGGAACTTTCAATCTCCCCGTCCAGTTCGTCCAATTTCTTCTGCGTGGTGGACTTTGTATGGTTCAGGACGAGAATGTCAGCCTCCAGTCCTATTTTATCCGTTGATAGTTTTTCAATCTTTTCTTCCTCTTTTGCAACTTTGTATTCCGCAACCGTCAGGTCATGGTTTTTGCCCTTTTTCTTTTCCTTTACTTCCTGCTGGAAGATGGCTTTCATATAGTGGTTGGCGTCTGCCCGCATTTTATCCTGCAAAACTTCCGACAGGACTTGGGGCGTGAATACGGAACGCTTTGACACTTTTGTTGACAAGCCACGCTTAAACCCTCTCCCTATCGGAATGCCTACAACGTGCATATGCGGGCTTGCCTCATCAAAATGGATTACCACATTGGCAACCTTAAAATCCGGCAGATACTCCTGCAGTTTCAAAAGGAGCTGCTTATAGACCTGTTTCATAAATATTTTGTCACCGCTGTTCTGTTCCCAAAATTTCTTATCGCCGCATTGTATGATGACTTCCACTGCCATGTCCTGTTCCGTTTCGGATACATGTTCAAAATAATCACCAATCCGTCTTTCCGGTCTTGTCTGCTTTGCATTGTATTCTTGCAGGGCGGCATCAAATTCTTTGTGGTACACATTTTTCACGTCCTGCATGAGATTGGTTGTCCCATAAAGAAGTGTGATGTTATCCCTGCTGTAATCCTGCGAATGGTATTTCCTCAAATTGTGTTTTGCAACTCCGGCAAGTTTTGCCTTGCTGTTGATTGCGCTTTTCTTATTGCTGATATGGTTGCTGAAAGAAATCTCTCCCATGTTTTCCTCCCTGATTTCATGTTGGAGCAGTGCGGTTATCATCTTGGCTCCGCCATAGATGATAACCCCCTAGCAGTATTGGCAAGCCAATACTGCGGGGGCTCTCCGAGGGTATACAGTGAAATGTGCTTTCAGCATATTGGAAACAATTTTCCGGCTGTTTTATGCTTGTTCTTCTAGCAATCCTTTTATTTCTGCCCGTCTTTGTTATCCTTATCTGTCCCAAATACACTGGTTATGCTGAATTACATTTCTGCTGTTTCCGGCGGTCAACTGACTTTATTCAAAGTGATTGCATTTTTTAAGTTCATTTTTCAAAAATGATTGCATTTTTTAAGTTCACTGTAACTGTGAGCCTGCCTTTTATACAACCGCCTTTCTTGTGACAGCCTTGACATTTCCCTTGTCCCGCAAATCCCTTCCTTCATTCACCGTCATAAACAGTTCCAGAATGTCCTTTTTGATAAGTACCTTTCTCCCCACTTTTAATACAGGGAGTTTATTCCACTCCACCAGTTTCCTTAGTGTGTTCCGACCTATTCCGGTGTAGTCTGCCGCCTCCTCAATGGAAAGGGCAATCTTCATTTCTGTCATTCATTCTCCTCCTCTCAAATTGCATTATGCAATTTTATAGTATGCTTACTATACATCATTTATATTTCGTTGTCAAGCGTTATGTAATTTTGAAAATTATTTTTAACTTGCATATTGCAATAATGGTTTTGGTATGGTATACTTTAACCATACCGATAAAGGAGGAAACCCAACATGAAAGACAAAGAGCTGCGCCGGATA
>CAQBGY010000109.1 GCA_948759685.1 uncultured Eubacterium sp. | reverse complement strand
TTGCGACAGCTTGTCTAATATATCATAACCTCTGTTTTGTGTCAACAACTTTTTTAAACTTTTTTAAGTTTATTGTCAACTTTTGCAACCTCTTTTTGAGGTGTGCAAGAGATATACTATCATTTTTGTTTTTTGTTGTCAATCACTTTTTTTATATATTTAAAACATTTATTTAACATATCAAAATCTACATTTCCTTCATTACTAAATGCTGTGGCTTCAATAGTATAATCCCCATTATATTGTATATTTTTTATAAACTCAAAAAACTTATTAAAATCTATGTTTCCTTGATTTATTGGAAGTGTTTTTAAATTCTTCCAATCCATATAACTTCCTGCATAATCATTTATATGTAAATGCCTGATATTTTTCTTCCATAAAAATAAATTTTCTTTTTTATATATTTCTTCTAATTGGTAATGAAAAGCTGCCATTTTTGTATCAAAGATTAATTTTGCATCTGGAAATTCTTTTATTAATGTCATCCAATGTTTCATTGGACTCTTATGATTACATACTACATTCTCTATTAATAGATCAATATTATATTCATCTGATACTCTTCTTATTATTTCATATCCTTTAATGTTATTTTCTATTGTGCTGTCTGAATAAATACCATCCCATAAGTGAACTACCATTTTCTTTGCACCTATCTCTTTAGCAATTTCGCAATTTATTTTAAATTTTTCTTTTGCAGTTTGATAATCTCCATCTACATTTCTTCCTAAATCTTCT
Source organism: uncultured Eubacterium sp. (assembly GCA_948759685.1). Next base: position 8,777 of record CAQBGY010000109.1, on the reverse strand, counting down.
CCAATATGTTTTTCACAGTGCATTACAGGAAAATGTAATTTGCTTTTTGTTAATTCTTCAATTAATTTATCTACCTGATTATACCATGTGCTATACATCATAAATTCAAACCCATCACAATTAAGTTTTGGTGCATATTCTTTGATTAATCTATAATCTCTATTATTAGGTCTTCCTATGAGTGCCCCTGTAGAACAAAGTACCTTTTTCATCTTATCCTTCCATTCAATAATTATTATATTTGTTTTGTATATAGAAAAAACTCAGACATAATGTCTGAGCTAATAACGGAGAAGGAGGGATTTGAACCCTCGCGCCGCGCAAACGACCTACACCCTTAGCAGGGGCGCCTCTTCAGCCACTTGAGTACTTCTCCATGCCTGATTATATATCAGTATTCTATTATTACACTTTTTCAGTGCATGAATAATTATAATATAGGTCTTTTTATTTGTCAAATGATAATTTTCCAAATATTAAATTATCTAATAAATTTATATTTACTTTGTAGTAATTTGTCTTTTTTTCGTCTCTTCTTCTATTTTATCCATTATTCTGGATTTTACTAATGCTGCTATTTCAACAGTTTTCATATCCTTATATTCTTCATAATACAATGGTTTTAGATAATGTATTTGGACATCAACAGACTTTGTGTCCTTAATATCAAATGGTTTAAACGAATCTACTAATGCTACCGGAACGATTGGAGCCTTTACCCTAAAAGCACTTTTAAAAGACCCTCCTTTAAACTCTCCGGCAATATTTCCTTTTTTACTTCTTGTCCCTTCTGGAAAAATAACATAATTTCGTCCTTTTGATATTTCATCAGACATTTCTTTAATAATCTTCATTCCCTGACGTGGATTATCTCTATCTATTGGTTTTCCGTCTAATGCTTTCATAACTTGTTTTAATAATGGAGTATTTTCAAGATCCTTTCTCATTATTGTTGAAACAGGTTTATCACAAGTATCAATTAATAAAAGTACATCAAAAAGACCCTGATGATTCGGGGTCAATATAAATCCGTTTTCTTCTGGAAGATTCTCTATACCGGTTACCTTTATATTTACATGAGCATATTGATTTACTTTATGACAAACATTTTTAACTTTATTATATCTTTCCTGTATTGTATATTTTTCTGAATTACCTGCCTGAATTATCTGATGAAACATCCATGGAACCATATAACATCTTCTAATAAAAAGATACGCAATACGATTAATTTTCATTACAATACTCCTTTATTGCTGTTTCATATAAATTATTACCTTTACTGTCAATTACCACAATACAAGGAAAATCTTCAACATATAATTTTCTAATAGCTTCTGTTCCTAAATCATCATATGCTACAACTTCACTTGTTTTAATACATTTCGATAAAATTGCTCCGGCTCCTCCAACTGCTGCAAAATAAACGCATCCGTTTCTAACAACTGCATCAATGACTTCTTTAGAGCGCTTTCCTTTTCCTATCATTCCTTTTAAACCTAAATCTAAAAGTTTCGGAGCATATTTATCCATACGGCTTGCTGTAGTAGGCCCTGCCGAGCCAATTGGTCTGCCTTCTCTTGCTGGAGATGGTCCCATATAATAAATAATATTGTTTTCCATATCTATTGGTAGAGATTCTCCTTTTTCAAGTGATTCACTCATTCTTTTATGAGCGGCATCTCTTGCTGTATAAATTGTTCCTGTTATATATACATAATCTCCTGCTCTAAGAGACTTTGCTTCTTCCGTTGTTATTGGTGCTGATATATTCTTATCCATAGTGCCTCCTTAAACTGTTTTTGACAGTTCAATATTTAGTATTTCATTTTATTTTATTACGAGTTTCTTCCTATTATAATACATATCTGTATAAATCAATATATTGTGGTTACTCTCTATAAAGTCCGAGATACATGTCTATTTACATGACAGCATATATTAATTGCTACAGGCAGTCCTGCAATATGTGTAGGATATGTCTCAACATTTACTGCCAAAGCGGTTTGTGTTCCTCCAAGCCCGCCAGGACCTATTCCTAATTTATTAATTTTTTCTAATAACTCTTCTTCCATCTCTTTTACATATGGGATATCAGAACTGCTATCCGCAGGTCTGGCAAGAGCTTTTTTTGCAAGTAATGCACATTTCTCAAAAGTTCCTCCTACACCTACTCCGACTACCATTGGCGGACATGCATTAGGGCCTGCATCTTTGACAGCTGTAAGAACTGCATCTTTAACCCCTTCTATTCCATCTGCCGGTTTTAGCATAAATACCCTGCTCATATTTTCACTGCCAAAACCTTTTGGTGCTAAGGTTATTTTTATTTGGTCTCCCGGAACAATACTATAATGAATTACCGCCGGAGTATTGTCTTTCGTGTTTTCTCTGATAATTGGATCACTTAAAACGGATTTTCTAAGGAAACCTTCTACATATCCCCTCCTGACACCTTCATTAATGGCATCTTCTAAATTATCACCTACAATGTGTACATCCTGACCAATTTCTATAAAAACGACTGCCATACCGGTATCTTGACAGATTGGTATCATGTCTTCTGCTGCGATTTTTAAATTCTCATCTAACTGCTCTAATATCTGGCAACCTAAAGGAGATTTTTCATTCATTTCTGCCTCTTTCAATACTTTTAACATATCCGGCGAAAGATAATGATTTGCTTCAATACACATCTCCTTTACATTTTCGATAATCTCTTCTGTATTTATTTCTCTCATTTTACTTCTCCTAATATTGATACCATAAAAAAAGCGACAATTGCCGCTTTTCTTATATATTTACTCTTCTGAATCTTCTGATAATTCTGTTTCAGCAAGTTCTACTGCCTCTTTGGCATCTGCCTCAGTTACACTTTCTTTTACTTTTGTTATACTTGCAACAACGATATCATCTTCTTTTCCGGTATTCATTAATTTTACACCTAATGTAACTCTTCCAAGAATAGATATATCATCTACAAACATACGAATCACAATTCCCTCATTGGTAATCATCATGACTTCATTTCCATCATTCACTGCTTTGGCACCAACAACATCACCAGTCTTATCTGTAATCTTATAACACTTAACACCTTTTCCACCACGATTTTGCAGTTTAAATTCGTTAAATGGTGTACGTTTGCCCATTCCATTCGCAGAAACAATTAAGATATATTCTCCTTCTGTTTCTAACTGCATGGAGATAACTTCATCATTACCTTTTAGCTCAATACCTCTTACTCCCATAGCAGAACGTCCTGTTTCACGGACATCTGTCTCACGAAATTTAATTCCCTGACCATCTTTTGTAATCAACATAATATTGTTTGTATTATCAGAGATAGTAACATCAATTAATTCATCATCTTCTCTTAATGTAATTGCCTGAATACCACTCTTTCTAATATTTGTATATGCACTAATTGGCGTTTTCTTAATTATTCCTTTTCTGGTTGCCATAATCAGATATTTGTCATCTTCAAATTCACGCATTTGAACCATTGCAGATATTTTTTCTCCCGGCTGCAACTGCAATAAATTGACAATTGCCATACCACGGGCAGTTCTTCCTGATTCCGGAATCTCATATCCTTTTAATTTATAGATACGTCCTGTGTTTGTCAGGAATAAAATAAAGTCATGTGTAGAAACCATAAACATGTCTTTCATAAAGTCATCATTTATCGTCTGCATTCCTTTAATTCCTTTACCACCACGATTCTGAGCCTTGAAATTGTCTACAGTCATTCTCTTTATGTAGCCCAGATTTGTCATAGCAATAATAACATCTTCTTCAGGTATTAAATCTTCATCATCCAAGTCTACATCAATACCTATTTTTGTTATTCTGTTATCACCGAATTTATCTCTTACAATTTCAATTTCCTCTTTAATCACTGTCAGAAGTTTATTTTCATCAGCTAAGATAGATTTTAAATAAGCAATTTTGTCCATTAACTCTTTATATTCATTTTCAAGGTCCTCTCTTGCCAATCCTGTCAACTGACGAATACGCATGTCTACAATTGCCTGTGCCTGTGCATCAGATAAACCAAATCTTTCTGACAATGATGCCTTTGCATCCGCTGTTGTTCTGGAATTTCTAACTATTTTAATGACTTCATCAATATTATCAAGAGCGATTAATAATCCCTGTATAATATGAGCACGCTCTTCTGCTTTATTTAATTCAAAACGTGTACGACGGGTAACAACATCCTTCTGATGTTTCAGATATTCATCAAGCATCTGCAGTAAATTCAAAACTTTTGGTTCTCCATTTACCAATGCAAGCATAATGACACCAAAAGAATCCTGTAACTGTGTATGCTTATACAATTGATTCAAAATTACATTGGCATTGGCATCACGGCGTACTTCTATTACTACACGTGTTCCTTCCTGATCAGACTCATCACGCAAATCAGTAATTCCATCAATCTTCTTTTCTTTTACTAAATTAGCAATTTTTTCAACTAACTTTGCCTTATTTACCATATATGGAAGTTCAGTAACAACAATTCTGCTCTTACCATTATCCATTGTTTCTATTTCTGAAACTGCACGTGTTCTTATTTTTCCACGTCCTGTACGGTATGCTTCCTCAATTCCTTTTCTTCCAAGAATTGTAGCACCTGTAGGGAAATCCGGTCCTTTCACAATTTCCATGATTTCTTCTATTTCCGTATCCCTATTCTCATCTACTTTATTATCAATTATTTTTATAATTGCATTAATTGTTTCTGTCAGATTGTGAGGAGGTATATTTGTCGCCATACCTACAGCAATACCACTGGTACCATTCACTAATAAATTTGGAAATCTGGATGGAAGAACTGTTGGTTCTTTTTCTGTCTCATCAAAGTTTGGAATGAAGTCAACCGTATCTTTATTAATATCAGCAACCATTTCCATAGAAATCTTACTGAGACGTGCCTCTGTATAACGCATTGCCGCGGCACCATCTCCATCTTCTGAACCAAAATTACCATGTCCATCTACCAATGGATATCTTGTACTCCATTCCTGCGCCATATTTACTAATGCACCATAAATAGAACTATCACCATGTGGATGATACTTACCCATCGTATCACCGACAATACGAGCACACTTTCTATGTGGCTTATCCGGTCCATTATTCAGTTCAACCATAGAATAAAGTACACGCCTCTGTACCGGTTTTAAACCATCCCTAACATCAGGCAGCGCTCTTGCAGCAATTACGCTCATGGCGTAATCAATATAAGAGGTTTCCATCGTTTCTTTTAAGTCTACTTCATGAATTCTATCAAAAATTTTATCATCCACTTAAAAATACCTCCTATATATCCAAATTCTGTACAAACTTTGCGTTTGCTTCTATAAACTCTCTTCTAGGTTCTACTTCATCTCCCATAAGAGTTGTAAATGTAAGATCCATTTCTGTTAGTGTATCTTCATTAATTTTTACCTGTTTCAAAGTTCTTGTTTCAGGATCCATTGTCGTTTCCCATAACTGCGAAGCATCCATTTCACCCAGACCTTTATAACGCTGAATCTTATTCTGATTATCACGACCTATCTCTGTCAATATCTGGTCAAGCTCTGCATCACTATATGCATAATAATTTCTCTTATTCCTTGTTACCTGATAAAGTGGAGGCATTGCTAAATATACATGTCCATCTTTTATCAGTTCCGGCATAAATCTATAAAAGAATGTAAGCATTAATGTATCAATATGTGCTCCATCAACATCGGCATCCGTCATAATAATAATTTTATCATAACGGAGTTTTGAAATATCAAATTCATCATATATTCCGGTACCGAATGCCGTAATCATAGCACGAATTTCTGCATTCTGCATAATTCGGTCAAGTCTGGCTTTTTCTACGTTAAGAATCTTTCCTCTAAGTGGAAGAATTGCCTGAGTCGCACGAACTCTTGCCTTCTTTGCGGAGCCACCGGCAGAATCTCCCTCTACGATAAATATTTCACATCTCTTAGGATCTTTATCAGAACAGTCTGCTAATTTTCCCGGAAGTGCCGCTACATCTAACGCTGTTTTCCTACGGGTTGTCTCTCTTGCCTGTCTTGCAGCTTCCCTTGCTCTCTGTGCGAGTACTGCCTTTTCACAGATAATTTTTGCTACGCCGGGATTTTGTTCTAAGAAATAAGTGAGCTGTTCACTGACAACATTATCTACTGCTCCTCTTGCTTCACTATTTCCTAATTTCTGTTTTGTCTGTCCCTCAAACTGTGGATCTTCAATCTTAACACTGATAATTGATGTAAGACCTTCTCTAAAATCCTCACCGGAAAGGTTATCTTCTTTTTCTTTTAATATTTTATTTTTGCGGGCATAATTATTGAGAGTTTTCGTCAATGCTCTCTTAAATCCTTCTACCTGCATACCACCTTCCGGTGTATTAATATTATTTACAAAACTAATTGTATTTTCGTTATATGCATCATTATGCTGCATAGCAACTTCTACATATACATTATTTACTGTTCCTTCGCAATAGATAACATCCTCATAAAGAGCAGTCTTTCCTTTATTCAGATAAGTAACAAACTCCTTAATACCACCTTCATAATGGAATGTTTTTTCAATTGGCTTTTCTTCCCTTACATCTCTTAAAACAATCTTAAGATTTTTTGTAAGAAAAGCTGTCTCTCTTAATCTTGTTTCTAATATTTTATAATCATATATTGTATCTTCAAATATTGTATCATCCGGCAGAAATGTTACTTCTGTTCCTGTGAAATTTTCGTCACAAGTATCTATAACACTTAATGGCTTTACTACATGACCTAATTCATATCTCTGATAATGTACTTTTCCTTCACGACATACTTTTACTTCAAGCCACTTAGATAATGCATTTACAACAGAAGCACCTACACCGTGAAGTCCACCAGATACTTTATATCCGCCTCCACCAAACTTTCCTCCGGCATGAAGTACAGTAAATACAACCTCAACAGCCGGTTTTCCTGTTTTTGTATTTATAGCTGTAGGAATACCACGTCCATCATCTTTTACTGTAATTGAATTATCCTTATTTATCTGGACATCTATTGTATCACAATATCCTGCTAATGCTTCATCTACAGAATTGTCCACAATTTCATATACAAGATGATGAAGACCTCTTGAAGAAGTTGATCCGATATACATACCAGGTCTCTTTCTTACTGCTTCTAGTCCTTCTAAAACCTGAATCTGATCTGCTCCGTATTCATTTTCTACGTTTGTGCTGTTACCCATTCGTAACTCCTTTCAATACTTATGATAAGAAAAATATCATAACAATAATTTTCCTTATCACTCACATTTAAACTTTCTTTTCTTCTACATTACCCTCTGTAACTTGAAAAACTTTATTAATCTTAAATCTGTTTTCTATAAATTCATCCAGTCCCGTACATGTAATAACTGTCTGGATGTTATCAAGACTTTTTAATAAATGATTTTGTCTGTCTGAATCTAGTTCTGACAATACATCATCTAATAACAAAACAGGTAAATCATTAATTAATTTTTTTACCAATTCAATTTCAGCTAATTTAAGAGATAAAGCAACTGTTCTCTGCTGTCCCTGACTTCCATAAATCCTAATATTTTTATCTTCATGAAAAAATAAAATATCATCCTTATGAGGACCTGCTGAAGTAGATTTATATTTAATATCTCTTTCTCTATTTTCTTCAAGAGTTTTTAATAAATCTTCAGCTTCACAGTTTTTGTTATAGACAATATTAATATCTTCCACCCCACCAGTTAATTCCCTATGTATTGGTTTCATGATATTATTAATTTCTTTTATAAACTTTTGTCTTCTCTCTATAATTTTTGAACCATACTCTGCCAGCTGATGATCCCAAACTTCTAAAGTCTGTTTTAATTCTGGTCTGAAATTTATATCTTTCAGCAATTTATTTCTTTGAATTACAATTTTATTATAATTCGTCAGATTATAAACATATATTTTATCTAACTGGCAAAGTTCCATATCAATAAATTTTCTTCTTTCTGTCGGACCTTTTTTAATGATATCTAAATCTTCCGGTGAAAAAATAACAACATTAAAAACACCAAATAATTCACTAGCCTTTTTTATTGGAATACCATTAATAGCAATTCCTTTTGTTTTATTCCTTCTAAGATGAATATCTATTCGCTGCTCCCTATTATTTTTTTCAATGAATAACTTGATATGGGCTTCATCAGAATCTAGTCTGATTAATTCTGCGTCTCTATTACTTCGATGAGACTTCGTTGTGCTGCAGACATAAACAGATTCTAATATATTAGTCTTTCCCTGAGCATTTTTCCCATATAAAATATTCGTTTTTTTATCTAAATCTAACTTTAATAATTTATAATTTCTAAAATTACTTAATTCTACTCTTTTAACTATCATTATTTTACTAAAACTACAGTTCCTTCAAATTCAAAAGTATCTCCCGGATAAAGTTTCTTACCTCTTCTGGTATCTACTTCTCCATTGACCTTTACCTGCCCATCCTGAATTAAAAATTTAGCATCCACACCGGAACTGACTAATCCGGCTAATTTTAATGCCTGACCTAATTTTATAAATTCATCTTTAATAGTAATACTCAAATCTTCCATTATTATCCAATTTATATTTTTAAATATAAATAACCTTTCTATTATATTTTTTTATTTCTCTATTGAACAACTGGAAGAACAATATATATATAACTTCCTTCTTCATCTCTAATAAAACATGGAGCTTTTGGATTTGTAAAGTACAT
>CAQBGY010000108.1 GCA_948759685.1 uncultured Eubacterium sp. | reverse complement strand
ACATTATAAGAATGCTGAGTAGTATAAAACTTACTTTTTTCACGATATTCCTCCATATCTAAATTTCTTCTGTAATAATGTATTATCAACCAAACTGTTTCCTCAATGTTTTTAGTTCTTCCACACTAAATTTGTAATTCGTATTGCAAAAATCACACTTTACCTCAATTTCTTTTCCGTCATTAATAATATCATCCATATCCTTTTTACTGATTCCGGCCAATGCCTTGACAATTCTTTCTTTACTACAGTTACATACAAACGCAGTAGTTATTTTATCAGTAAATTGTACATCCATATCTCCCATAACTTCTTTCAGGATGTCCTCCGGTGTCATACCTTTTTCTAACATATCTGTAACCGAACTGATACTATTTATACGCTCCTCTAACTTGCTGATAACTTCTTCATCTGCAAACGGCATTAACTGTACGATAAATCCACCTGACTGTTTCACTGTATTATCTTTTGACATTAACACACCAAGACCTACTGCTGACGGAACCTGCTCTGATGATGCAAAATAATATGTCAAATCTTCTGCTACCTCACTTGTTCCAAGAGGTACCTGACTACAGTATGGCTCTTTTAATCCCATATCTTTAATCACTGTCAGTGTACCATAACCAATCGCAGCACCTACATCTAACTTTCCTGCATAATTTGCCGGAATCAGAACATTCGGATTTCCTACATATCCTTTTACATTTCCTTTTGAATCTGCTGTCACAGTCACTCCATTAATAGGGCCGTCACCCTTCATCATCAGGGTCAGCATGTCCTTCTCACCCTTCATCATCACTCCCATCATAGCCCCTCCTGTCAGCAGTCTTCCAAGTGCAGCTGTTGCAACAGGACTGGTGTTATGATGTTCTCTTGCTGTCTCAACCATTTCCCTTGATGTAATTGCAAAGGCTCTAATCTGTGCATTTGCTGCTGTTGCTCTAACAATATAATCCATTTTGTTCTCCTTACGTCCTTTTGTTATTAATTTTCTGTCTACTTAGTTTCGCTAGTCTTTCTGGCAACGACATACACTCTGTCATTTTCTTCATTCCCCTCATTATCGGAAAATGCTTCATAAATATTTTCTATTTTTAGTCCTGACATCTCCACAGCCTGCCTTACTTCTTGTAATGTATATCCCCGCTGAAAATGTTCTTCCTCATATTTATCATATCTGCCATCATCTCCACGGACAAAAACAGATAAATAATACTCATTAATATTTGTCTCTTCATCAAAATAGTTTTCCCATATAAAACTGCATTCTTCCCTGTCTTCTGCGATAGTAGTCTCTCCAATTTCAGAAAAATATTTTCTTGTTTTTAAATCAAATACGAAAATTCCATCTTGCTCTAAAAACTCATTTACCCTTTTTAATACCATAGTAAAATCACCATAGTCTGTAATATAATTCATAGAATCTCCGATGCTGGCCATTGCAGGCACAGTATATGGCAGCTCCAGTTCCGTGGCATCCTGAAGAACATATAAAATATTCTCCTCTTCCTTTTTACTTTCAGCAATCTCTAACATTTCCTGAGAAATGTCAATTCCTATCATCTGATACCCTTCTTTTGCGAACAACATTGTGCCTGTACCTGTACCACAGCCAATTTCCACCAGCTGTCCATCTGATACACCATATTTCTTTAATAACTTTACTGCATAACCACACCACTGATGATAATCAACATTGTCCATAAAATCATCATAAACCTGTGCAAATCCACCGTACGCTTCCATTTTGTTTTCTCCATTATTTAATAATACTTTCCCTTATGTGATTTTACCAACAAACACCTTGAAACGCAACCTTGATTAAAATAGAATCGTCATTTATACTAAATAAAGTATTTTAAATTTAAGAGGCTAAAAACATGAAGATTAGTATTACAAATAAAATTAGAACAGCTTGTGGAAATAAACTTGGAGTTCCTCTATTTCTGTGTGCCATTATGATGATTATTTTTATTCTTTGTCCTTTTATCTCTGTATTTCATCCTGACACTGTAAATGATATACATAAAGTTACTTCTCAAGATGGCTATGTAAAGATAAAAGCAAAAAAACTATATTATACAGGATATAATTTAGAAAAGTCAGGAGGCTCCCTTTATGGTTATTATTATTCTATAAAAGATGGAAAAAGTGTGTTCGCAATTATTCCCATCGAAGGAGTTCCCCAAAAGGTTATAAAGAATTATGAATTTAAAGCAAAGATCACAAAGCCCAACCGTGCTTTCAAAAAAATGCTGGAATCATATATGAATGATTTAAATTGGAATGTAGATTCATTCTCAAAAGTAAATGCCGATTTTATATTAAGTAATGCAGACTACTATCCATCATTTTATATGGTACTTTTATGGATTGTTCTAGTGATTTTTCTTATTTCCATGAAAAAATCTATCAGTCGTCTAATTGCCATTGCTAATCCATATATTTATCCGGTTTGTTCTTTTATAGGAAAAAAGGAACAGAAAGCCTTAATTGATGATGCCCAATACGAACTGGACAGTGAAAACTATATTCAGATTAATGATATGTATATTACAGAAAACTATTTTATTGATTTAGGAAAGACAAAAGTTTCCATTATTCCATTAGATGAAATTGTATGGTGTTATCGCATGGGTGAAATTTCCTTAAACCCTAAAGACACTGCACCTGAATTTTCCATATGCTTTATGATTCTAACTGGTTCTGTGATTACTGCAAAACATAAATCAAGTGATGAAGCTTTAGAACTGATTAACGCCATTCGTGCTACCGGATATGAAATTATTATCGGGCATTCTGAGTCAAAACGAAAAGAAGCCAGACGTATTGTGGCTGATTATAAGGAATATGGAATGCAGAAAAGTATCAGATAAATTCAATTTAAATCATGTCAAAGATTTCAAACGCTTTTCATGTATATTAGTCAATTTGATAAAAAACTTCCCTAACATAAAAGGGACTTTTTACAGTCCCTTTATTTATCGCTACTTTCCACAACAATGTTTATATTTTTTACCACTACCACAAGGACATGGATCATTTCTTCCTACCTTTTTGTCTTTAACAACGGTGCCGGAAAGTTTTTCTTCTTTATACAATTCTTTTCTTCTGTCTTCTGAAAGAATATCATTCCATTCTTCTAATTCATACAACCATTCAGCTTTTGCCGCAACCATGTTTTTATATAACTTTTCATCATCATAATCAAGGTGAACCTCTGTTGTCTCTGTCAACTTATCAATAGGATTCTCTTTTTTCAGACTCTCATTAATACCATCTAAAAAGCCTACCATAGTAAGAACTTCCATATTATATTTTTCAGCTAATTCTTCTACTGTACCTGAAACAACAGTACCATGATTTGAAAGGATATCTTTATAAACTTCCTTTTCCTGTGCAAAATATGCTCCCCAGAAATCATTATATTGTTTCTGTGTCTGTTCCTGATTATATGCAATCTCTCTCCATGTTTCTAATAAATATTTCTTTGCCATATTATCCTCCAAAAGTATTTTCGCTAAAATATATTCTCGTACAGAATACTGAACTTCTTAGATTATACTGATTTCAAACAATAATTGCAATATGTTATTGTTTTGGTATAATATTTTATAACAGTTCAGCCATGCACAAAAAAGAGCAGAGATTCACAAGGACTGCTCGCAGGACTTTGAATCCCTGTTCTTTTTTGTATATGGTGAGCCATAAAAGCGAGAAGGCGCATAGCGGATTCGAGCTGTTGGCTGAACTGTTGCACCTTTAATTTTTTAATTATATGGTGGGCCATAAAAGCGAGAAGGCGCGCATGCAGATTCGAGCTGTTGGCTGTTATTACATACATTTTTAAGGAGTATACTATGGAGAAGTTTAAAAGAATTGCCGCTTTACTGGCTGTTGTCGTTTTAATTGTTTGTGCTTTACTTACGTTAATTTTCGCATTTATGGGAAATGAAGCCGCATGGAAGGCCAGTGCGTATTGTATGGTTATCATTCCAATCATGATTTATATTATGATGTGGCTGGCAAAGTTGTTAGAGAATAGAGGATAGGAATTTTCGAAGGAGCAGAGTTTTCGCACACTGACTATCACTACTTTTCTTGAGCATCTGCACATCTCAAAAATCCTTTCGGATTTTCGAGCTATCAGTGCTTTCACCTTTGACTTTCACTACTCTTCTTGAGCATCTGTACACCTCAAAAATCCTCTCGGATTTTCGAGGTGTCAGGGCTTTCACCTTTGACTTTCATTACTTTTCTTGAGCATCTGTACAGCCTAAAAATTTCTTTGAAATTTTCAGGCTGTCAGGGCTTTCGCCCTATAAAAATAGAAAAAGAAACAGAATCAAATGAAAGGTGCAGGCACTTTTCATTTGATTCTGTTTCTTTTTCTATTTTTGCAGATGCTCAATGCTATCTGTATATGATTTCTTCTCTCTTTGGACCGTTGCTTACCATTGTTACTGGTACGCCTAATTCTTTTTCAATAAATTCGATATACTTGCGGCAGTTTTCCGGAAGTTTATCGTATTCGGTAATTCCTCTAATATCTTCTTTCCAGCCTGGTAATGTTTCGTATACCGGTTTTGCTTTTTTCAGCTGTGCTGTTACCGGGAAGTCTTTTGTTACTTCACCATCTATTTCATATCCTACACATACCGGAATTTCATCAAGATAACCCAATACATCAAGTACAGTCAATGCAACCTCTGTTGCTCCCTGCATTCTTACTCCATAGCGTGATGCAACGCAGTCAAACCATCCCATTCTACGCGGACGACCTGTAGTAGCACCAAATTCGCCACCGTCACCGCCGCGTTTTCTTAATTCATCCGCTTCGTCACCAAAGATTTCACTTACAAACTCTCCCGCACCTACTGCTGAGGAATAAGCCTTTACTACTGTGATAATATCTTTAATTTCATAGCATGGAATACCTGCTCCAATAGCACCATAAGATGCTAATGTTGATGACGATGTAACCATCGGATAAATACCAAAATCAGGGTCTTTTAAAGTTCCAAGCTGTCCTTCTAAAAGAATTGTCTTTCCTTCTTTAATTGCATTATTTAAATATAATGAAACATCACAAACATAAGGTTTTACAATATCTCTGTATTCATGTAATGTTTCTAACAACTCATCCGGGTTAATCAGCGGTTTATGGTACATATGCTCTAACATAATATTTTTCTGTTCTGTAACACGTGCCACCTTTTCCTTTAATGTATCTTCATCAAACAACTCTGATACCTGAAAGCCAATCTTTGCATATTTATCTGAATAAAAAGGAGCAATACCTGATTTTGTTGAACCAAAAGCCTTTCCTCCAAGCCTTTCCTCTTCATATGCATCAAAATCAATATGGTACGGCATCAATATCTGTGCTCTGTCTGACACCAAAATGTTTGGCTTTGGTACACCCTGTGATACAATATCGTCAATTTCCTTCTGAAGATATGGAATATTCAGTGCTACACCATTGCCAATAACACATGTTGTATGCTGATAAAATACTCCTGATGGAAGTAAATGTAATGCAAACTTTCCATATTCATTAATTATGGTATGTCCTGCGTTACTACCACCTTGGAATCTAACGATAATGTCTGACTTTTCACCAAGCATATCTGTAATCTTACCTTTTCCTTCGTCACCCCAGTTGGCACCTACTATTGCTCTAACCATGTGGTTTCCTCCTAAATATTTTAATGATTTTTCCTTTGGTCTCCGCTAAATCGCAATAAACCACTAAACATTATACTATTATCAATAGAAAAATGCTAGTGGTTTATTGCTTATCTTCACAAACTTTTATGCCTATTTTATTTTAACACGTTTAACGGTTGACCATTTTCCGTAATAAGTCTTTCCACTTACTACTTTCACTGCTCTTGTCTTCACGTACAATTTCTTCTTGTTTGCCAGTTTCTTATTCTTTATAGTTACTTTAATCTTCTTAATAGTTTTCTTAACAAGAACCTTTCTGCATTTTTTATCTTTAGCAATTACGACCTGATATTTTTTTGCACCTTTTATTTTCTTTAACTTCAGGCTGATTTTCTTTGCTGTTTTCTTTTTACTCGCAGAAACAACTTTTGCTTTTCCTATAGAAATTTTCTTAGTTGTCTGTGTTTTTGGTTCCTCTTTCTTTATAATAGTGAATGTTTTTACAACTTCACCCTTATAATTTCCTATTCCATTTACAACAATCTTTGCTGTTCCCGGATTTACATTATCGCTTATCGTAATCGTATAATCTGTATCCTTTTGTAATCCTTCAACAGATACAACTGGTTCAATCGGTTTTCCACTATAATTATATGATGCATTTACTTTTGCAAAATCAACATTTATCTTATTAATATCTTTTTGCTGAATGTCAAACGAACCTTCTAATGTACCTTCATATAAACCGATACCTGTTACAAGAATCTTTGCTGTTCCTGCATTGGTATTATCTTCAAATACAATTATATAATCTACATTTTCCTGTAAAATTATTGTTCCATCTTCATTGCCTACTGTGCAATCCGGAGCAATCACATCACCGGTATAAACATATCCCTCTTCCGTTTCGGGAACTGCCACGGCGATCTTAAAAGCACTGATATCAATACCTTGAACAACAACACTCTTCTCTACACCTTCTGATGTCTGACCATTGATTTTTGCAACAACCTTAATATTATGCTCACCGGCATTTTGCTTTTCATATGTATAGGAACCTGCAGTTACATTTTCATCTGCTAATGTATCATCTACAAATACATCATAAACCTGTCTGTCACCTGCAAATGTATCTGGATTTTCAAAAGATACATCAATTTTATTTATTTCCGTTGAAGTTACAGATACATTTGCTGCTTCACTTACCGGGAAGTCAGTAATCGGTACAATTTTCTCTGCCTGTCCAACAAAGTTATTTCCTGCAGCACTTACTTTAATAAGCATATCTCCATCTGCATTTTTCTCAGTAGTGTATGTATAATCCTTTTGATCTGATAATTCCTTGTCATTATATGAAACACTTACCTGTATATTGCCGTCCTCCTCAAAAGAGGTAGTTACAACTGCATCTTTCATATCTGCCGGTGTAATCGTATATTGTAATGTTTTACTTCCTGCATAAGAGCCGGCACCTTCTATTACAGCTGTTGCAGTTCCAACATTTATATTATCTGTACCTTTGATTGTAAAATCTTTATCTATTTCAAGTTCCCTGTCACCAAATGTAATTGTTACATCCGGTAAAATCTCTTCACCTGTATAAGTATATTCTGACTGATTTAATGTAATATCAGTATCATCCAGACTCTTATCTTTCGTTATCACCGCTATTTCATAGAACTGGAATCCAAACCCTTCCGCAAAAGGCTGACTGACATTCACTCTCACATATCTAACAGATGATAAAGTACATTCCGACGGATTGATTTTACTATATTGGAATGTGCCATTTCCTGTAGCTGTACAGACTGTCTCAAAGGTCTCTCCATCTTCTGAATAATCAATAGAATATTCCTTAGCATATCTGTCATTAATATATGACATTGCCACCAATTCAATAATATTTAATTTATAATTTGCCCCTAAGTCAATAACAATATTTGCCTCTGGTTCTGTCTGCAATGTTCTAAACTGTGTATTTAACTTACCATCCGTTAAGTTAGCAATATTATCCGGCACCTCTTCTCCATTTACAATCTCTACTCTGGTAGATGATGCAACTGCAGTTCGCCCCAATGCTATATTTCTGTCTGTTTCAATTAGTCCTTTCGGATCTGCAACCTGTATCTCCTCGATAATTCCCTCTGAAGCAATCCCCTGTCTGAATGCCATAATTCTTACAGAATGAGTACCTCCTGCAAGCCCAGTCTCTACATAAGTTGTACCAGGTAACACCGGTTCTTCTTTCTTCTTTCCATCAATATATACATAATATGTATAATCACCTGTATCTCCTTCTGATGCCTCAAAAGAATACTCTAACTGCTCATAATCACTGGATGTCACTGTAAGCGAAACCGGATCATCTAACTTTTCAACTTCTACCGGTGTCATATCCGCATCTTCTTTGATAATAACCCCCAGTTCATTCATCTGGAAACCATATCCTGCTCCAACCGGATTACTAAGGCTGAATCTTACATATCTTACTGACGCAAGAGTACACTCTGCCGGGTCAATTACCACAGACTGCACCTCAGCCTTTCCTTCTGCTTCTGCCACCGTCTCGAAATCCACTCCATTAGATGAATAGTCTATTGTATAGCTCTTTGGATATCTTCCTGCCGCATATAGTCCAACAGTTCTTTCAATAACATCCAACTTATAATTCTGACCTAAATCAATAACAATGGTTGACTCTGTATCAGTTACTGCTGTTCTGAATAACGTTGTAAGACTTCCATCTGTTATGTTTGCTACATTATCATTTTCTCTGATAGATGATGCTGATGCTGTTTTTCCAATTGCAAAATTTCTCTCACTTGTCAACAGGCTCTTCGTATCAACAACATCAACTGCCTGAGTGATACCTTTTGATTTAACGCCATCTTTCACTGCAACAATTCTTACAATATGATTACCACCTGTAATTCCTGTCTCTACATAAGTTGTTCCCGGGATTACAGCCTCTTCCTTTTGTGTACCATCAATATACGCATAATATACATAATCTCCTTTGTCCCCTTCTGATGCCTCAAAAGTAAATTCTAACTGTTCATAATCACTGGTTGTAACTGTTAGTGAAACCGGATCATCCAAAGTTTCTACTTCCTTAAACTCAACTTCACTTACCTTAGTTGCTCCATCCGTTAAAACTGCCATACCTTTAATCTGCATACCATATGCACTCAAATCTCTTGTAGCATATATTCTCACAAAACGTGTATAAGGGATTGCTGCCTTTTGTTCATCCGTCATTGTGACTTTGTCCATGTAAATGGCATTTGTGGCACCTGCTATTCCTGATACTTCTGCAATATCTACATAATTCAGTCCATTCAAAGAATATTGAATCATATATGTTCCTACTGTTGCAGTTGTCGGACCGGAATTTAACGTTTTATACATTGCCACAACTCTGTCAATTTTAGAAGAGTCATATGCTGCCCCTAAATCTACCTGCACCCAACGGTCTTCTTTTACTCCCCTTCCAACTTCAATAATTGTAGATTTGGAATTTCCATTATCAAACTTTCCATTGGTGATAATTCCCAAATCTGTTCCACCTTCCTGTGTCGTTTGTTTTGATACAGAAGCCTCTTTGTTTAAAGCAAAGTTAATTTCTCCGTCCCGAACTTCACTAAGCAACTCAGCTCTTCCGTCGTCATTTGCCTGATACACCGTTGTCGTTGTATCCGCACTGACACTGGTTACATCCCATGCTGTGACAGACGTAACGACTAACGCCAACGCACAAACAACAGATGTGATTTTTGATAACAATTTTCTTTGTTTCATATACTTTCTCCTTATATAATAAATTTAGGTTGATAAAGGTAACCTATAACCCTTTATT
>CAQBGY010000107.1 GCA_948759685.1 uncultured Eubacterium sp. | reverse complement strand
TAACGATTTAGTAACGAAACTTTGTCTTTTACCGTACTTTTGAAGTCTTGGAAGCCGGACTTTCGGGCAATAAAAAAAGCCACAAATCATTGATTTGTAGCTTTTTGTCCGTTTACTGACCATTTCTGTCCAGTAAGTTCAGCGGAGAGACAGGTTCTATCACCTACCATTTCAAACAATATCACAAGCTCGTAATATCTTGTTAATTACCAAGTTATTACAAAGTAAACAGAAAATAAAATATCTCTTAATATCTTTGCATATCTCACTTTTTGGGTGTATTTTTGGGTGTCAATTTTCAAACACACCCAATTATGAATATCAAAAGAAACATCATTTTCGCACTGGAAAGCCGGAAGAAAAACGGCGTGCCAATCACAGAGAATGTACCTATCCGTATGCGTGTGATATTCGCAAGCCAGCGCATAGAGTTTACAACGGGCTACCGCATTGACACAGCCAAATGGGATGCGGACAAACAAAGGGTAAAGAACGGATGCACAAACAAACTGAAGCAAAGCGCATCCGAAATCAATGCAGACCTGCTAAGACAGTACACGGAGATACAGAACATCTTCAAGGAGTTTGAAGTACAGAACGTACTACCCACACCCGCACAGATAAAGGACAGCTTCAATGCAAGGATGAAGGATGCACCAGCCACAGAGCAGGAAACAGCCGAGGAACCTAAAACCAGCTTTTGGGAGGCGTTCGAGGAGTTTGTAAGGGAATGTGGGAAACAGAACGACTGGACAGACGCAACCTACGAAAAATTCGCTGCGGTAAAGAACCACCTGAAAGAGTTTAGGGATGAACTTTCCTTTGACACGTTCACCGAGAACGGTCTGAATGACTATGTGGACTTCCTGCGTAACAAGAAGGACATGCGCAACAGCACCATAGGCAAGCAGATAGCCTTCCTGAAATGGTTCCTACGGTGGAGTTTCAAGAAAGGGTACAATCAGAACATGGCTTATGACAGCTTCAAACCCAAGCTGAAAAACACACCCAAGAAAGTGATATTCCTCACATGGGAGGAACTGAACAGACTGAAAGACTACAAGATACCCCCGACCAAGCAATATCTCGAACGGGTAAGGGATGTCTTTCTGTTCTGCTGTTTCAGCGGGCTGCGCTATTCGGACGTGTACAACCTCAAACGGAGCGACATCAAGCCCGACCATATAGAAGTGACCACCGTCAAGACTGCGGACAGTCTTATCATAGAGTTGAACAACCACAGCAAGGCGATATTGGATAAATACAAAGGCGTGCACTTTGAAGACCATAAGGCACTTCCGGTCATCAGCAATCAGAAGATGAACGATTATTTGAAAGAACTGGGAGAGCTTGCGGAAATCAACGACCCGGTAAGGGAAACTTACTACAAAGGAAACGAACGTATAGACACCGTCACACCCAAATACGCGCTGCTAGGCACCCATGCCGGAAGACGAACATTCATCTGTAACGCTTTGGCATTGGGCATCCCCGCACAAGTGGTGATGAAATGGACGGGGCACAGCGACTACAAGGCGATGAAGCCCTACATAGACATAGCCGATGACATCAAGGCTAATGCAATGAACAAATTCAACCAACTGTAACCGCAAGAATATCATGGAAGAAAGAATAACCTCAATGATACCCCGCTACGGGAAACTCAATAAGATATACACCGAAATAATGTCCGGCGGCAGTTTCTCTTTTGAGAAGCAACAGTTCATCTCTGATTTTTACAGAGAATACGGAGACACGCAGACCTTTGAAACCGCACTTATCAGCCTCATGCTTGAAATGGACGCCGCGCACTTCTCCATATTGCTGAACAGCCTGAAACGTGAGATTGAAAGCAACATCTCGACTTACAACACCTGCAAGGAGTTTTTCGACCGTCTCGATACCGGATATGTCTGCCGACAGCATGAAAGCCGTTTTGACTGGGGTATTGACAGACAGATGAAAGTCACAAACGGATATTACCGGGAACTCATGGAAGCGAACGGCTCTTTGGAGGCGGTAGGTTTCAGGGAACACGACCGTCAGGAAGAAGAACTGCTGGAAAGAAGGTACGAACGGTGCAAACGGGAATACGACAAGGAGAAAACCAAGCTGGATGAACTGTACAGGCAGAAGGAGCAGGCAAGACGGGAAGCCCTGCAATGCCTGCAAAACCGTTGCGGGGACATTTGCAGGCTGGGCGGCTCACTATTGGCAATCCTTGAAAAATACCTGACCGACCAAAAGAAAAAGAAAGGGGAAGAAAAGGAAATGTCCGCATCCGGTACCACCCCGGCAAGCCCGCCCGCCTATTTCCCCATGCGGCTGCTGTCAGCCATTTATGAGAAATGCAACGGTGAACAGTTCGAAGCCGTTTCCGAACTGGACTTCTACGCCAGCATGAACCTGCAACCATGCGAAGGCAGACTGAAAACAAGACCGAGGGAGAAGGCACGCGTATGCTATCTCATTTTCCTTATGGGTGAAACGCTGCCCAAGCCGGACAGAGAGAAATGGAAAGAGGACATCATGAACCTGCTGGGAATAGACGATACATACTACAAGTCAAAATACAAAGAGCCCGTTTCCGATTTCCCCAGTGACAGCAACCGGGAATTTGCCAAGGAAATGCGGTCAATATTCCGATAGCCGGTGATATGTCCCGACATTCCACGATACCACCACTTTTACCACTCAAAATAATTTCCACCACTCTTTATTACTTACTGATATTTAACAAGATAGCGTGATATTCAAATCACGCTATCCACATCCTTACCACCCGTACCCGGAAGTAACTTTGCACTGTTCGAACGAGGTAAAAAGCCCATGCGCAGGGCTTGCAGTACAAACGTTAATTTCATTCTGATATGGAAATTAGAGACCTTTTATCAAAGCCCGTATGGCAGATGACGGGCGAAGAGTTCATATTCTTGAACCGGCACGCCTTGCAGGGAAGCGGAACGAAGCCAGCCCAACCGGCAGCCGACAAGGAAAAGAAGTATGTGTACGGGATAGGCGGCATAGCCCGGCTGTTCGGGTGCAGCATACCCACAGCAAACCGCATCAAGAAAAGCGGGAGGATAAACAGAGCCATTACGCAGATAGGACGCAAAATCATCGTCGATGCGGACATGGCGCTGGAACTGGCAGGACGCAAAAGCGGGGGACGCGGATAGGGAGATGTAGTATGGACAACAAGGAAAGAAACATCACACCCGAAGAGGCGGTAATCCTATGGCATGCCTCGCGGCTTGACCTCTCGAAAAACCACGAGCAGGCGCCCGAAATCCTGAAAGTGCAGGGCTCCGTCATCGGCACACTGGGAAATTTCAGCGCGTCAATCGGAAAAGCCAAAAGCAAGAAGACGTTCAACGTCTCCGCAATCGTGGCGGCTGCGCTGAAAAACGGGACGGTACTGAACTATACGGCGGAACTGCCCGAAAACAAACGGAAAATACTCTATGTGGACACCGAGCAGAGCACCTACCACTGTGAGATAGTGGCAAGGCGTAGCCTTCGCATGGCGGGGCTGCCGACCGACAGCAACCATGAGAACCTCGAGTTCCTCGTCCTGCGGAAGTACACGCCCGAAGAGCGCATAGCAATCGTGAGGGAGGCAATCTACCGTACCGAGAATGTTGGGCTGGTAGTCATCGACGGGATACGAGACATGGTGTATGACATCAACAGTTCCAGCGAGTCCACGAAGGTAATCTCCCTGCTGATGACATGGACGGGGGAAAGGAATATCCACATTCACACCATACTGCACCAGAACAAGGGGGACGAGCATGCAAGGGGGCACATCGGAACCGAGCTAAGCAACAAGGCGGAAACGGTGCTGCAAGTAGAAAAGGACGAGAAGAACCCCGGTGTAAGCACAGTCAAAACCGCACATATCAGGGCAGTGGACTTCGAGCCATTTGCTTTCCGCATCAACGGGGAGGCATTGCCCGAACTGCTGGAGGACTACCAGTTCAAGGACAAGGACGAGACAAAAGGGAATAGAGGGAAGTTCGACCCGTATAGGGACATCACCGAACAGCAGCACCGCATTGCACTGGAAGCGGCATTCACCCTGAAAGACGAATACGGTTACAAGGAACTTGAAGGGGCTTTGCGGGAAGCATACGCCTCTGTCGGTGTCAGACTCAGTGACCACAGACTGCGTGACCTCATCACCGTATTGAAAAACAAGCGGATGATAGTGCAGGAGAACGGAAGGAAATACACCTTCAAGCCGGACTTCCACTATTAGCGGCGCAGACTGGAAACCGCTTCACGTCAACCGGGGTATATATATATGGTGAAGTGAAGTGGAATATTCCAGAATATGGTAAGAACCGCTTCACTTCATTCCCGTACCTATATATACGGAAGTGAAGTGAAGCGGATATATACAGACCGTACCGCAAACATGTACGGGCGAAAAGAAAAAACAATATCCACTTAAACAGAAATTTACATGAATACGAATGAAGCAAAGCAGATACGCATAGAGGAATATCTGCACACTCTTGGCTACAACCCGGTAAGACGGCAGGGAGACAGCCTATGGTACAAGTCACCGTTCAGGGACGAGCAGGAACCGTCCTTCAAGGTGAACATGGAACGCAACCTATGGTACGATTTTGGCGCGGGCAGGGGCGGGAACATCATCGCACTGGCGCGGGAACTCTACGCATCCGACAGTCTGCCCTACCTCTTGGAACGGATAGCGGAGCAGGCACCCAGCGTGCGCCCGGTATCCTTCTCTTTTGGCGGGCAACCACTCTCAAAACCAAGCTTCCAGCAGTTGGAGGTGGTGCCGCTTTCTTCCCCCGCCCTATTGTCCTATCTGCGGCAGAGGGGAATAAATACGGAACTAGCAAAAAGAGAATGCAGGGAGGTGCGCTATCTGACCGACGGCAAACCCTACTTTGCCGTCGGCTTCCCCAACCGTTCGGGAGGCTACGAGATACGTAACAAGCTCTTCAAAGGCTGCATAGCACCGAAGGACATCACCCACATACAGCAGGAACAGCCGAAGGAGACCTGCTACCTCTTCGAGGGCTTCATGGACTACCTCTCCTTCCTCACCCTGCGGCTGGAAAGGTGTCCTGACCGTCCCGACCTTGACGGGCAGGACTACATCGTACTGAACTCGACTTCCAACCTCTCCAAGGCAATCCGACCATTGGGCGGTTACGAGCGCATCCACTGTTTCCTCGACAACGACAAGGCGGGAATGGAAGCTGTTCAGGAACTGCGGGAGGAATACGGGTTGCGCATCCGGGACGCGTCGCACATATACGGAGGCTACAACGACCTGAACGACTTCCTGCGGGGTAAACAGAACGGACAATCCGAACGGAGGCGTGAGAAGCCGGAACCGGAGAAAAGCCAACAGAAGACAGAGCAACCGGAGAGGAAAGGCAAAGGCATCAGGATGTAACCGCACATGCCACCGGAAGGCTTTGAAAAAGCCATAGCTCATTAGGGCTTTTTCTTCACGCAATGCACGCATTGCTAAAAAAGCCCCAATGAGCAAAAGGGACGCCGCCCCTTTTGAAACCCCGAAGCCATGCGGCATGGAAACAAGGCAGGGGGAAGTATTAACCGAAAAAATGTGTTACAGTTATGGGATATGCAGTTTTGCATTTGGAAAAGGCAAATGGTGCGGACGGCGCAATGTCCACACACATAGAGCGCACCGTCCACCCGAAGAACGCGGACAGAATGCGCACGCACCTGAACCGGGAACTGGTGCAGTTCCCCGAAGGAGTGAAGAATCGTACGCAGGCGATAGCACACCGGATAGAGACGGCAGGCATCAGACGCAAGGTGGGCACCAACCAGGTGAAGGCAATCCGGGTGCTGCTCACCGGAAGCAACAAGGACATGAAGCAAATGGAAGAGGACGGGAGGCTTGACGGCTGGTGCAACGACAACCTGAAATGGCTACGGGAAACATATGGGGAGCGGAACCTCGTATCGGCAGTCCTGCACATGGATGAGAAGACACCTCACATACACGCCACTATCGTACCGATAGTGACCGGAGAGCGTAGGAAAGCCAGAAAGGAAGAACAGAACGGGAAAAAGAAATACCGCAAGAAGAACACGCAGGATGTACGGCTGTGTGCTGATGACGTCATGGCAAGGCACAGGCTGAAACACTATCAGGACACCTATGCACAAGCCATGAGCAAATACGGCTTGCAAAGAGGAATAGACGGTTCACTGGCAAAACACATCTCCACCATGCAATACTACAAGGAACTGGTAGAGCAACAAGACAGCCTGCAGGAGAACATAGAAACCCTGCTGGGGCTGGAAGAGGAAGCGCAGAAGAAACTGAAAAAGGTCAAGGGAGAAATCAACGTGCAGAAGATGAAGGGGGCGGCGGTGAACGCCACCACAGCCATAGCGGACGGGGTGAGTTCTCTTTTGGGCGGCAGCAAGGTCAAGAGGCTGGAAGCGGAGAATGAGGGCTTGAAGCAGAATATAGCCAATCTGCAAAGACAAGTACAAGCCGAACAGAGGGAACAGACAAAAATGGAGCACCGCCACAACAGCGAGATAAACAAGATAGACCGGAACTACCAGCAAAAAATCAGGGAATACGACAACAGACTGGAACAGATAGACACCTATTTCCCTATCGTAACGGAACTGCTGCCCATAGCCGAACAATGCCGGGAAGTGGGGTTCACCGAGGAACTGACAAGGCAAATCGTCACCCTACAACCCGTAGAGTTCAAGGGAAGGCTCTATTCGAAAGAGCACCGGGAAAAGTTCAGGACAGACCACTCGACGGCAACCGTAGAGAGAAATCCGCAGGAGAAAGGAAAGTTCCGGCTGTGCATTGACGGTATACCCATACTCGAATGGTTTAAAATGAAGTTTCAGGAACTCAAAGAAAAACTGGGTGTAAGCCACACCCAAAAAGAAGAGGACACCCCCAAAAGGGGATTCAGGTTATAAAACACAAGAAAATGAGAAAATTCAAATATATTTAGTTGGGGTTATTTAATTATTTTTCATATTTTTGCATCGGATTGAGCAAAACTCTCTCCAAAACATATTAGAATTTTTAGAAGCGTTATGCTTATCGTTCAGTCGGAAACCTAGGAAATTTCCCAGACATACAAACGATGATAGCATAGTGGTTCTCACGCTATAGCGTGGGCTGCTATTGGTACATCTGTTTGTATAGGCTTTCCTAGGGCCTCCGATTGAAGATGTGAGCATTGCAGTTCCACGCTTCAGTGTTTAATAAAAGGTCTTTAAGGAACTGGAAAGACTTCATTTTTCATATATGGAAAAAGAATGTCCAAACTGCGGCAAAGAGATGAACGTTGACAAATACATCAACGAAACAACAATAATAACGTCTTGCAAATTTTGTCACAGAATATTCAAAATTACCTATGATGAAAAAAAAGTTCCAAACAATATAAACGATTTTAATTGGGGAGCATTCTCTTTATGGCATTTATGGGGATTTTGGAATGGTATGCCTATACTATCTTGTTTTGGCATTTTACTAGGACTAATCACTAACACCTTCTATCTATTATTCATAATAGACATAGCTATCTCATTGTACTTAGGCTTACAAGGCAATAAACTTTCATGGCAGAAAAAAGATTGGTCATCAGCAACAAATTTTGAAATATACCAAAAAAGATGGAATATAGCAGGGATTATAATTCTTTGCTTATTTGCCATTAGTGGTTTTTTCTATGGAATTCTACTAAATAAATGACACATGAAAATAGAAGATATTACTCCCCAAAAAGAGAAAAAAAATTACTACGTAAAAAACAATTGGTTTAATTATTGGTTTCCATTACCCAAAGGTTATAATAGACTTCTCATTGTTTTTGCTTGTCTTATTATTGTTTATACCGTACATGAATATCCTGAAAAGGTTAACACTTTTTTCTTCACTCTGTTAGTTGAAGTCATTACTTATGTAGCTATTATATGGATTTATCGTGGATTTAAAGAATTATCCTAAAAATATGAAAAGACATAATTATAATATTGCAATAGCTATTGCAATTAGCTGTATCCTTTTTCTTATTAACGGTTACCATAATTACATAAAAGACCAAAGAAAAGAGAACCTAGAAAAATATAAAGCTGGATACTATGATAATGTAACGGTCAAAAACAAAAATATAGTACCTAACACAACAAAAAACTATGTTCCACCCAAGAACTGGACTAAATACATAATAGCCAATGCTTTTTCTATTAGCGTACCTCCTACCGTTGAACTAAGGCAAAGTAATGATTTATACACTAAAGATATTAAAAAACTTAGTTGGCATGGACATAAAATAAATAGCAATAATGTTGTTTTTCAACAGAAAGGGCTATCTGTTAATACTCCTGAAGCACATCAAACATATTGCCGAATTATAATAGATATCCAAAAAGGAAGTCTAGGAGAATACCCTAAATTTTCAGATTACGAAGATTTGACTATAGAAGACATCCATACATTTCAAGAACTAGCAAAACAGAACTCTTATGAATATAAAATTTTAGGTCAACCAGAAGTGCGATGGATTAAGATTGAAGATACTTACGGAATAGAAGTTGAATATGTGCGAAATGGAGCAAATAATTCCCGTACTCACGTCTGCAATTATTATTTTTTTAATGACAATCTATTTGCAACAATAATATTATCATATAGACAAGACGATATAAGAAAATGGGAAACAGATTTTTCAAATATAATTAAAACATTTAAGTGGAATAATAAAAAATGAGTTATGGAAAAAATTAGTTTTATGCGAAGATTATCAAGTTCTTTAATAGACAAAGTCTTAATCCTTGTATTATTTATTATTAGTGCTTTATGTATATCTCCCTATGGAATGCCTTCTCATTTAGGAAGTTATTACGCCCTATTAGATGCAGCCCCATCATCTTATCCCTCTCAGGATACATATAAAGCAATGCATAGTGTTTATGGCAATACTATTTATGAAAGTACAGAAAAATGGGTTCAATGTCATAAAGAAATATTAAAGAAGCCTGAATTAATAGCTCCACATAAAGGTGAAACCCTATCTTGGGATTTACAAATAACGGGGCTTTTTATAATTGTAAATTTTATATATTATCTTTTATGGGAATGGATATTTCGTGCATCACTAGGCAAATTTCTATGTGGACTTACTGTTGCTTCCGATAATAATCAACCAACAACAGAAAAAGAAATTATCAAACGCTGTTTCTTATTACTACTCTTAATGATAGCCGCAGTAGGCCTAAGATTTACTTTCGACATCAATTATTACATGACTATTTTATTGTTTTTCCTGATTGTAGACACATCTGTAATCATAAAAGGGAAATCGTTAATTGATATTATGACTAGCACATATATCACAAAAAGAAAAATCTATAAAAACGAAAATCTTAAATAAAACAAAACACCCAGTTTTACGTTATAGGGTGTAAAACTGGGTGTAAATCTTATAAACCGCTAATTATCAAGGTTTATTGCGGAGAGACAGGGATTCGAACCCCGGGTACCTCGCAGTACAACGGT
>CAQBGY010000106.1 GCA_948759685.1 uncultured Eubacterium sp. | reverse complement strand
GTTGCATTTCTGCTGTCGAGGATTTGAAAAATATCATCACACCCTCTGCCCGTCATCACAAGATAACAGCCAAGTCCTTTCGGGTTGTCCTCTGTCTTTTTTGCGTCGCCCGATACATAAATATCTCCAATCTCCCAACGTGTCTGATAGGTCTTGAATTTTACGGTTGCCGGATAAACATTGAAAATGTCAGGCGGTAAATCTAAAATGTGTGTGATTACATCTTCAGCGGTTGCAGTTTCAAATACAATGCTGATGTAATCAATCTTAACGGATAAATTTTCGTGTGTTGCGATACTGCATTACTCCTTTCGTACTTCCCGATTTTTTGCGGGGTATAAATTGCAAATTTTCCTTTATTTATCACAGTTTCTAGGTACTATGACATGTATACGCAGGGCGGTGTTACATATACGCCCTTGCCCAACGCCTACGGCGTTGCCTCTCCAAAAGGAACTGTCTGTCCGAAACACGTCTGGGGGACATGCCCCGTCCAGCCAGCCCTTTTTGGAAACCACGATTTTCAGTCTGACAGTCCATGCTCATTCATGCTGTCAAAGTGAAAATATCTTCTTTAAATGCTTACTCAAGCGTGTGATTGACCCTAGTGTGCTTAATCACTCTATCTGCTATGATAATAACGCCAATAGAATTACTTGTCAAGAACTTTTTCTTGACTTTTTCAAAAATAATAAGTATGATAGGCTTATAAAGTGATTGAAAGGAGAAGATATTCCATGAATTATAAGCATTTGGGACAAAATATACAGACGGTCAGAAAACTAAAGGGAATGAAACAGCAAGAACTTGCTGACGCTATCGGTATCAACCTACAAAGCCTTTCCAAGATTGAAAGAGGTGTGAATTATCCTACTTTTGAAACGCTGGAAAAGATAATGGCGGTGTTAGAAGTTGCACCGAATGAAATGCTGTCAGGCACATGGAAATTTGCTTCTCACATAGAGAAAGAAGTCTGTCAGTTTGTCAGAGGGGAAGAACGATTAAACGCTGAATTGAAACACGGTCATTATGATAACTTCTTTGACAGCGAGGAAGAATGGCTGGACTATGAATTAGAGCAGTTACGGGAGTATATCACGGATTACATCAATGGCAAAGACATCACAGCGTCTGACCTTTACCCAATCAAAGAGTTTGTCCAGCATTTGAAATTTCAGAAGATTTTAGACCGCTATGATGAGTTTTACAGCCTTGATATGTTCGGGGAAAGCACTGAGGGACACAAGCACATGAACCCTTATGTTCCATTCGGCAAAGGCAAGGTTATCGTAAATATGAATTTTGATGATGAAGATGAATAGCCTTTATCCTCTCACAGAAGATACAGCAAACAAAAAGTCCGATCAAGAGTGCAAGCACCACCTACGGTGGCAAGGCTCTTGACAGGACTTTTTCTTTACTGTTTTGAGGTAATCAAGAGGAATAAAGAATAAGAATGTTGCATTGAACAAAAAAATATTGACATACGTGCATACTGCATGATAATGTATACGTGTAAAGTGTATGTATGAGGAGGTGCAAGATTGCCACGTAATAAATATCCTGAAGAAACTATTCAAAAAATTTTAGATGCTTCTTTAAAATTGTTTTTAGAAAAAGGTTATGAAGAAACAACAGTATTAGACATTATAGCAGAAATGGGAGGCTTAACAAGAGGTGCTTTTTATCATCACTTTAAGTCCAAAGAGGAAGTATTTGAAGCATTATGCGAAAAACTTTTTGATGAAATAAATCCTTTTGAAAAGGCAAAACAACATAAAGAGCTAAATGGTTTAGAAAAACTAAAATTTGTTATGAAGACATCTTTTGATGATACAGAACACCATAAATTAAGCATTGCTTCTATGCAGCTTATGGAAAGTCCTGCTTTTTTAAAGAAATTGATAGAAAGTAACAAAGAGCTAGTTCCTATGTATCAAGAACTAATAGAAGAAGGAATAAAAGACGGTTCTATACAAACAAAACATTCAAGACTATTAGCAGAGTTATTTGTCCTTTTAACTAACTTTTGGTCAATACCCACCATATATATGGTGACAGAAGATGAAGCATGGGAAAAATTTTTAATGATTAAAAAAATCATGGATAATTTGGGGCTTCCGATAATTGATGATGAAGTAGTTAGATTATGTAAGGAAAACGCTTAGCAAAAATAAGATTGTCGAAAGGCAATTTTATTTTTAGAATTATACATACATACACCATGTATAATTATGATTAAGGAGGATTTTATGAAAATATACATGAAACAAAACAAGGTATTACTTCTTTTCACTATTTTAACAAGCATAATTGCTTCCCTAGGGTATGTATTTATGGCTGTACTCTTACAGAAATTATTAGACATAGCTGTGGAAAAGAATATGCAACAATTTATTCCAATGGTTTTGTTCTCCATTTTTTATTTTGTTATGCTGGGAATTTTTCTATATCTTCAATCCTTGCTTAGCAAAAGGATTACTTGCAAAATCATTAAGCAAATTCGAACTGATGTATTTAAAGGGATAGTTAGTCAAAGTATGGGAGATTTCGGAAAAAGGAATACTGCCGATTATCTATCCATTATTACAAATGACGTAAAAATGATAGAAGATAACTTTTTACTCCCATTCTTTGAAGTAGTTCAATATACTGTTATTTTTATTTCTTCCTTTGTATTGATGATTTATTTTGATGTTATTGTAACTATCGTTGTATTTGTTGCAATTACTTTGATGTTTCTTGTTCCAAGTCTATTAGGTAAAGAGTTGGAAAAAAGGCAAAATACACTTTCTTCACAATTAGCAGATTTTACAACCAAATTAAAAGATATTTTATCTGGATTTGAAATTATTAAATCTTATTCGATGAAACAATATGTAATACAAAAATTCGATAAAGAAAATAGTGATACAATCCATACTAAATATAGTGTTGACAAATTATTTGCATTGAATGAGGGCTTATCTTCCTTTCTTGCACTCATGGTTCAAATAGTTGTTCTGTTTCTATCTGCCTATTTTATCATTACAGAGCGTATAACTGTGGGAACTCTGTTGGGTATGGTACAAGTAAGCAGTAATCTAGCTAATCCGTTGATTATGATATTTACGAATATACCAAAAATCAAAAGCATACAACCGATTATAGAAAAGCTTACAGTATTATCCAAATATGAATTGAATGAAGTACCAAAAAAGCAGTCAGCTACATTTAACAGCGTTGTTTCCATCAGCAATTTATCTTTTGCTTATGAGAAACAAAACAGAGTTTTAGACAAGATAAATCTTCATATTGAAAAAGGAAAAAAATATGTAATCGTAGGAAAAAGTGGTTGTGGGAAAACAACCTTAGTGAAACTCTTGGCTGGATATTACACCGAATATAGCGGAAAAATCCTTTATGACAATACCGACTTAAATATGATGAATGAAAATGATATTGTTCAACTATCTTCTATCATTCACCAAAATATCTATATGTTTAATGAGAGTGTCTACGATAATATTTGCCTACATGAAGACTATTCCAAAGAGTCCATAGATAAGGCTGTAAAAGCCAGTGGTTTAAATGACGTTATCGAAAAACTTCCAGAGGGGTTACTCTATGAAGCAGGAGAAAACGGCTCTAATCTTTCAGGAGGACAAAAGCAAAGGATTGCAGTAGCACGTGCTTTAATAAGAAACAAACCCATTCTGATATTAGATGAGGGTACTTCTGCTATTGATATGCAGACAGCCTATGACATTGAAAATCATTTGTTAAAGATAGAGGGCTTGACAATCATTACCATTACTCATAATTTGAAAAAAGAACTGTTAGAATTATACGATAATATTATTTATATGGAAAATGGAGAGATTATTGAACGAGGTACTTTTGAAGAACTTACAAGCGTACCGTCACGCTTTTTAAAATACCTTACAATAAAAAAAGAATAATGTAATAATGTGTTGCCCGTACAAACTATATGTTTTGTTCGGGCTTTTTTCATAGCACCACTCTTTTCTATATATCCTCTAAAACGGTATAAACGGTATTTAATATTTTCCGTTTATATATTTAGGCTTTTGCGGAAAGGGGGTGAGATTATGGGAACATCTTCTTTTGAGAAAGCTGTTTGTTTACAGTTTAATGCTTTGATGATGATTTTGATAAAAGGTACATTATCAAGCCACAGAAGACAAATTGCAAGACGTTCTAGGCATGAAATTTTGTTTTGTGAATTGTCTGAAATGAAACGTGTTGAACATGGCATAAACGATGAATATTTTTTTGATTTTACATCATTTCAAGTTTTGAATTTTACAATTCGTGTATCTAATGAAGAGCTGGGTATAGCTTTACAAGAATTGACAGAAAAACAGCGTACTGCTATCTTGTTACATTTCTTTCAAGGCATGAATGACAGAGAAATTTCAGAATTGTATCATGTATCACGTTCTGCTATTAACAGCAGACGGGATAGAGGACTAAAGAAATTACAGAAGTTATTAAACGAAAGGAAATAGAACAAATGAAAAAAAATTATGGTTATCCCTCTTATAACCTCATTTGCAAAGCGACCAGCGGAGATGAAAAGGCAATCAGAGAAATATTAGATTTTTATAACGCTTATATCTCCAAAGTATGCTTACGACCATGCTATCACGCAAATGGTGCTCTACTTATGCAAGTTGATGAAGAATTAAAAGGAGAAATCCATGCGGAAATGATGAAAGCTATCTTGAAGTTTGAAATCAGAGTAAAGTAGTCATTTAGCATGAACAAAGGGAGATACACAGCTTTCATGTGCTATCTCCCTTATCAGTTTTATTGTCATATCAAGGCTCATTCAATCGTGGTAAATTCGTGGTAAAATGAATGTTTTTGCAATTATGAAATTGCTTATAAGTATAGGGTTTATGCGGATAATTCAAAAACTTATATAAAAATTTTTCTAATTAAATTACATATTTTATATAGGAGATACAAAATATGAAGACAAGAAAAATTAGTATTGCAGCACAGCTTTTTTTGTTTATTTTAGGAGCGGCAATGATTGTGGCTTTAGTCGTTGGCTGCGTTTCTTATTCCACTATGGAAAATTTTCTGCGGCAGAAAAGCATGAATGATGTCATGGAAATCGCAGTGATAGCCGCTGAAAATGTAGACGCGGAGACCTTTTTATCAGCGATGGAGGGTGACGCCGGGGCGCTTGAGACAGTAAAAAATTCGCTCAGCTTTTTTCTTGCGGGAGATTCCGTAACCTACGTTTATACATTAATGCCCAAGGATACGGACAATTTTCAGTTTGTCGTAGATACAGACCCCGAGGACCCGGGAGAGTACGCGGAAGATTATACAGCGCAGGACGCCATGTTTGAGGCGATGCAGGGAAAGCCTTCCGTGACAAAGGAGGCATTTACGGATGAGTGGGGAACCTTTTACAGCGGATATGCACCGATTTTACATAATGGAAAGGCGCTTGGAATCATTGCCGTCGATTACGAGGCGTCTTCCATACGCACTTCGTTAAACAGTCTTATCCGCAACCTGTTAGCGGCAGTAACAATAGGCATTTTCTTTGCAATATCTGCGGCGCTGCTTGCGGCGGTTCGAATGAAACGCAATTTCAAAAAAGTCAACGATAAAATTATAGAAGTCGTATCCTCCGACGGCGATTTGACAAAAGTACTGGACATTACTTCCGGCGGCGAACTCGAAATAATCGCAATAAGTTTAAATAAGCTTTTGCAAAAAACGGGAAATACAGTCAGGGAAATAAAGAATGGGGCTGATAACATTGAATTAAAAATGGAAGACATTAATACGCACGTGTCCGATTCCGTTTCCCGAATTGGCGCTATCAGCGGCACAATTCATTCAATGGTCTCATCGTCAGGAGAGATTGCATTGTCCGCGCAGACCGTTGGAGAACAGGTAGACTTTGTATACAAGGATATTCAGGATATTGTTAAAATTGTAACAGACAATACAACAGAGCTCAAGGAAATTAATGTTTCCTCCGCGGAGCTTACGGACACGGCAAGGAGTTCCTCTGACAGAGTAGAAGAAAACGTAGAGGCAATGTCTATTCGTTTTGACAAGGAAAAGGAGAAAGCAAATGCCGTACTTCGGATTAAGGAACTTTCTGACGCGATATTGAGCATTTCTGGACAGACAAACCTGCTTGCCCTAAATGCGTCTATAGAAGCGGCGAGAGCCGGCGACGCAGGAAAAGGATTTTCCATTGTTGCGGAGGAAATCGGCGCGCTGGCGGGCGATACAAACAACGCCGCAAACGAAATCCGCAAAATGAGTGACGGCGTAGTAGAAGCAATTCAGGGGCTTGACACGATAGCGGAACATATGCTGTTATTCTTGCAAAAAGAAGTTTCACAGGACTATAAAAAGTTTGGAAATGCCTCACAAAATTTTACGGATAAATCCGAAACCATTCGAACATCTATGGAACGTCTTCAGCAGATAACGCAGCAGTATGCGAAATCCTTAGAGCGAATTAAACATGCAATGCAGTCTGTGAGCGCTATATCCGAGGAAAACAGTGCGGAAATTACCAATGTGTCACAGTTGCTGTCGTCCATTGACACGGACATGAAAAATATTGAAAAGTCAACAGAGGAAACGGTTTTAGCCGTATCTGTCATGAATAAGGATTTAAGCAGTTACCGGATATAAGAACATAGGAAAGGAATAGGCTGAGCTTATTCCTTTTTCTTTATGCACACAGGCACCCAAAGGAAATATGTCATCAAACCGATAAATCGGTTCGCTGACGGGTGCCCGGCGCGACGAGTAGGAGAAAATTCATTTTCTCCTACTCGATTTACATTTTAAACCGCCTCTAAATATGAAAATTATACACAAAACGCAAACTTCATGTTATAATCAAATAAATTTCATATTTGAAAGACAGGAGTTCATCATATGGCAAAGTCAAAAGAAACCAAAACAAACGCAATGCGCATACTGGAAACGAAAAAAATTCCATACACCACGCACACCTACGAATGCGACGAATTTATAGATGCAATACAAATAGCCGATATGCTATCCCTTCCTTATGAAAAAGTCTACAAGACGCTTGTCACTCAGGGAGCCAGCAAAAACTATTACGTTTTCGTTATCCCCATAGCAGAAGAACTCGACATGAAAAAAGCAGCAAAATCCGTCAGTGAAAAATCCGTAGTAATGCTTCACGTAAAAGATATTAACGCCATCACTGGATATATCCGCGGCGGTT
This sequence comes from uncultured Eubacterium sp., assembly GCA_948759685.1. The sequence continues at coordinate 2,338 of CAQBGY010000106.1, read as the reverse complement.
GCACGGCAATCGGTATGAAAAAACAATACACCACCCGCATCGAACAAGCCGCTCAAAGCCTCGATCAAATCATTATAAGCGGCGGAAAACTCGGTATGCAAATCGAACTGTCTCCACAAGACCTAGCAATCGCCGCAGGAGCGGAGTTTGCGGATATTATAGCACGGTAAAAACAAAAGAAACGAGGTGTCCCAATGGGATCATTTACAAAAAGGATAGGTATCGTTTTCTGAAAGAAACCAGCGACGTGAATGAGTATATCTAAATTACAGAAATTATTAAACGATTATTAAAAAGGAGCTTTCAGTGAGAACAATCAACGTAACCCAAATTACCAAAACAATCAAAGAAATGTGCATAGAGGCAAACCACTATTTAACCCCCGATATGAAAAAAGCGCTTGAAAACGCGTCGGACAATGAAAAGACCCCGCTGGGTAAACAAATTCTAAATCAGTTACAGGAAAACCTCAAAATTGCAGGCGACGACATGATACCAATTTGTCAGGACACCGGAATGGCAGTTATTTTTATGGAAATTGGACAAGACGTTCATTTTGAGGGAGGAACTCTCGAGGATGCAATCAACGAGGGCGTGCGGCAAGGTTATACAGACGGATTTTTAAGAAAATCCGTTGTAAAAGATCCTTTAATCCGAGAAAATACAAAAGACAATACCCCCGCCATTATCCATTATGAAATTACCGCAGGAGAACATGTAAAAATTACCGTAGCTCCTAAGGGCTTTGGCAGCGAAAACATGAGCCGCGTATTTATGCTCAAACCTGCAGATGGCATAGATGGCGTAAAAGATGTAATTCTCACGGCGGTTAAAGACGCAGGTCCAAACGCATGTCCGCCGATGGTAGTCGGCGTCGGAATTGGCGGAACCTTTGAAAAATGTGCCCTTATGGCAAAAAAGGCGCTTACACGACCGATAAATGAGCATTCTGACATTTCTTATATAAAAGAATTGGAAGAAGAACTGCTTGACAAAATTAACCGCACTGGCATAGGCCCGGGCGGATTAGGCGGCACTACCACAGCATTGGCAGTTAATATTAACACCTATCCTACCCATATAGCAGGATTGCCCGTTGCAGTCAATATATGCTGCCATGTAAATCGGCACGCAGTCAGAATACTATAGATATGAAAGAACGAGTAACAGTTCAGCCCGGGACTTTGCACATGCTGCAAATTATGGCTTACAAGCCACGTGAAACAGCGTAGTGGAAGAGATGCATCAAGCTGCTACAAAGTGGTTTTGCATGGCTTGATGCTTTCAGTTGACAATTTTATAATAAAGTATATTAAAAAATAGTTGCAGTAAAGAGGTTAACAATGAATAAACATATTAAAGCACCCATTTCGAACGAAACGGCATTCAGTCTAAATGCAGGCGATTATGTGTACATTACAGGAACGATTTACACGGCAAGAGACGCTGCACACCTGCGAATAAATGAAACACTTGACAAAAATGAACCCCTTCCTATTTCACTGGAAAATAATATTATATATTACATGGGACCCTCCCCCGCAAGAGCAGGCAAACCTATCGGAAGCGCAGGACCTACCACTGCGAGCCGCATGGACAAGTATACACCGCGTCTCTTAGATCTCGGATTAAAGGGCATGATCGGGAAAGGAAAGCGCAGTGCCGCTGTCGTAGATGCTATTACTAGAAACGGTGCCGTATACTTTGCAGCAGTAGGCGGTGCAGGCGCGCTTCTTTCGAAGTCAATTACTGCCTCTGAAGTTGTCGCATATGATGATTTGGGCACAGAAGCAATTCGAAAACTCGAAGTCGAAAATTTCCCCGTAATCGTAGTTATAGATGCCAAGGGAAATAACCTTTATGAAACGGCAGTAAAGGAAATAACCGATTAATAAAAAATAATCTGAAAATAATCAAAAAAATGGTTGACAGTAAGAAGGTCGACAGGTATAATAATATTTGCGTCAAGAGAGACGGCATACAATTTAAATATTGGTAGAGGATTTAATTCAGTACCGAGGAGAAGTACTCAAGAGGCTGAAGAGGCGCCCCTGCTAAGGGTGTAGGTCGGGTGACCGGCGCGAGGGTTCAAATCCCTTCTTCTCCGTTCATTTATTTTAATAATGAATGAGTGATGACGAAAACGTCATGACAAACTGTCACGGAAAAAGTATCTTAGCAACATCGAGATTCTTTTTTTGATAGTATGGGTTTTCGCTGTAAAATACAGCGAAAAAAAATTAAAAAAGTGCTTGACATCTAGTGGCAACATGTGGTAAAGTAAATAAGCTGTCACAAACGAGGACAAGCAAACAACAGCTTACAAAGCTGAGAACCT
>CAQBGY010000105.1:2411-9624 GCA_948759685.1 uncultured Eubacterium sp. | reverse complement strand
GGCATGGAGTATCATTGTATTAATGTCATTATATACAGCGTGGACGTTAATTTTATCTCCGGATTTGGTTGAGTACAATCGTATCAGCCAGTTTATTAAAGCTATTATCTGCACAAGTATACTTTTAATTTTGATTGATGTTCTTCTTGCACCCGGCTGGGCAATCGAAGTAGTTCCAATGGTGTGTTTTTGTGGACTTGTTGTTTCAGGATTGATGTTTTTTACAGATATTGAAAGGCAGAAGCAGAATATGCTTCCAATGTTATTGCTGATTATCTTTGCCATAGTGGGATCCGTTATTGGTCTTAGTGTATGGCATGAAGAAAGCAGATGGGCGTTGGCTGTGATGGGAGGCAGTGCATTACTTTTGCTTTCAGCATGTGTAGTGACACTTGGCAATGACTTTGTGCGTGAACTGCGTCGCCGGTTTCATACTTAATTTCAGATATGCAAAAATAATCAACAGTTTTAGAGGAGGAACAAATGACAACAAAAAAAGAAGAAACAATGAGGGTAATTAAATTTACCTTATTCTCTATTTCAGCAGGAGTAATACAGATGCTGGCATTTGCACTGCTTACAGAATTGACACCACTGCCATATTGGCCGCGGTATCTGACAGCACTAATATTGTCTGTTTTGTGGAATTTTACATTAAATCGTGAATTTACTTTTAAGGCAGCAAACAATATACCTATAGCGATGATAAAGGTGGCGGTTTTTTATATGATATTTACACCGGCAACAACGATTGGTGGAAGTTATCTCGTGGAAACGTTAGGATGGAATGATTATCTGGTGACAGCACTAAATATGCTGCTTAATTTTGTTACAGAATATCTTTACGATAGGTTTATCGTATTTGGAAAAGAAATCAACACAAAGGAAAAGTAAAAGGAAATACAGATGCAGAAAATAATTTTTTTAGACTTAGATGGAACACTTACCAATGATGAAAAGAAGATAACACCAAAGACAAAAGATGCTTTGATGGAAATTCAGAAACAGGGACATATTGTGGCTCTGGCATCAGGACGCCCTACACCGGGAATGGTACCTGTAGCAAAAGAACTGGAATTGGAGAAATACGGTGGATACATATTGTCTTTTAATGGTGGTAAGATTATTAACTGGAAAACGAAGGAAACAGTTTTTGAAAATGTAATGGATAGAAAATATATTCCGGAATTACTTAGATATGCCAGACAGAATAATTTAGGATTGATAACTTATGATGCAAATCATGCTTTAGTAGCTACGAGAATGGATAAATATATTGCAATGGAAGCTATGTTTATCAATAAAATTCCGGCATATATGACAGACGTCGTAAAATATGTAAACTATAATCCAAACAAATGTCTTTTTACCGTTGAACCGGAACTCTCAGAATATCATGAGAAAATATTATCAGAAAAGTTTGGACGGGAACTCGGTATTTATCGTTCCTGTGATTATTTTATAGAAGTAGTTCCGAAAGGGATTGATAAAGCGGCATCAATCAAGGTTTTAACATCCCAATTGGGGATTTCCAGAGAAAATATTATCGCCTGCGGTGACGGGTTTAACGATTTGTCCATGATTCAGTATGCAGGGGTTGGTGTTGCGATGGAAAACGCAGTAGATGCGGTGAAAAAAGAAGCGGATTATATAACAACATCCAATAATGAAGATGGTATCGCCAAAGTCATTGAAAAATACATATTATAACAGGAGGATATTATGGCAAATTCCAATATAACCAAAAAAGCGTTGGCACAGAGTTTAAAAGAATTAGGTGCTGTAAAAATATTAGATAAAATTACTGTTGCAGATATAACAGACCGTTGCGGTGTGAACAGACAGACGTTCTATTATCATTTTAATGATAAATATGAGTTGCTGAGCTGGATTTATAATCAAGATTTATTTATTCCGCTGACCGAGGATTTAACGTTTGAAAACTGGGTTGAAAAATTAGTAGAGTTGTTTAAATATATGAAACAGCAGAAATCATTTTTTATGAATACAATTAAATCTTCCAATAACTTTTTTGCTGAGTATAGTAACAGGATATTTGCTGAATTATTCAAAAAAGCGATTATTGATTTGGATTTGTACAGCCGTTTGAGTGAGAAAGAACAGGACATCTATGCAAGATTTTTTGCATATGGATTGACAGGTGTGATTGTTGACTGGGCATTAAAAGGCATGAAAGAAAAAGAAGATGAATTAGCAGTATTACTTCAGCATATTATTCTCAGAACAGAAGAACTGGGATATGAAATCTATATGTATCGCAAGAAAGAAGGACAAAAGTAAAAAATAGTCAGGTGTTTAAAAAGAATACTCTTACTGGAAATATATGTTTTTTGTACAAATAGAAAAAACATATAAATGTCATACAAAATAGAAAAACGTTATACAATTTCATACAAGCGTATAAAAAACATGCCCTTGTATGAAAATGTATAATGCTTTTTTTATTTACGAATGTATACTGTACTGTAGAAAAAAATAAAAGGAGAGTATTTTGTTATGAAGAAATATGTTCATAAGGGAATCAGTTTAGTTTTAGTAATGACAATGTCAGCATGGTGTCTGGCTGGTTGCGGAAGTTCTGATACAGAGAAAAAGAACTCCGATAAAAAGGAAGCAACAGTAGAGGCGACAGTCAGTGTAAACAGGGTGGAAGCACTGCTGAACAGTAAAATTGGAGATGGTGCAGATACAGAAAAGAAAGAAACAGTATTTGTTGAGATGAATGCAGACGGAACAGTTGCAAAGACAACGGTCAGCAATGTGTTAAAAGTTTCAGATAAAAATAATATTAGTGATGTTTCAGATCTTGATAATATAAAAAATTTAAAGGGTGATGAAAAGTTTACTTCTGATAATGGAAAATTAATCTGGGAAAATAAAGGAGAGGATATTTCTTATCAGGGAACAACATCGAAAGAAACTCCTGTTAAGTTCGACGTAAGTTATTATATTGATGGAGAAAAGACAGCACCGGAGCAGATGGCAGGAAAAAGCGGGACAGTAAAAATTGTCTATGATTATATCAATAATTCAGCTGATGAGGGAGAGTTTGTTCCGTTTATAGCACTAACAGGAATCGTTCTTGGTGATAATTTTACAAATGTAAAAGTAGAAAATGGAAAAGTGATTGATTATGATGATTCATCGATTGTTATAGGATATGGGGCTCCGGGATTTAAAGATCATCTGATTGCAAAAGCGGGCAAAGCAGAAGAATTAATGAAGGATATTGATATTCCGGAATCTTTTACAATTACAGCCGATGTTAAAGATTTTGAAATGAATATGGCACTTACAATTGCAACATCAGAAATCGGTGATATGAATTTAGAAGATGCGTTAGATTTTTCAGATATAGAAGATAAGATGGCTGAGTTGACAGATGGAACGGACCAATTAGAAAAGGGCGCAGGGGACATTCAGGAAGGTGCAGGAGAATTAAAAAATGGCTCTCTCAAGATTAATGATGGTGCAAAAGATATTGCAAAATATACAGCAGATTTATATTTGGGAACGACGAAATTATTAGGCAGTTATGAAACATTTAACAAAGCATTGTTAAGTGGTGTACGGACAGCAGATAAAGGTGCAAAAAAGTTATATAAAGGTACACAGAGTGTAAAAACAGCAGCCAAACAGCTGGATGGTGGAGCAAAAAGTTTAAACAGTGGAGCAAAAGAGTTAAACAGCGCAGCAGCGAAGGTAAATGAAGGTGCGGGTTCTTTATCGACAGGATTAAAAACTGCACAGGCAGCGTTTGAAGATGTAAAGGATAGTCATGGAAATGTGAAAAGCCAGGGACTTAACAACGGTGCAAAGGCATTGGCACAGGGAGCAAAAGAAGCAAATGCCGGAGTAAAAGAACTGGCAGGAACGTTGCAGGGAACTCCGGATTCCATACAGGCACAGATTGATGGAGTTATCAAACAGGTCGGAAGTGCCACTGGTGGTGCTATATCAAGTAAGGAAGCACTGAATCAGACGGTAGAGGGAATCAATACAGCAGTTACAGGTGGAATGGAACTGAGTGCTGTTCTTCAGACAAAGGGGTTAAATACAAAAGCGTATTATCAGTTGGTGCAGGCATATTATAGTGTTCAGACATTGGAGACTGTAAAATCTACGTTTGAGACACAGATTGCAGGTAAAGCAGCAGAAATGAAAGCACTGTTAGAGGGAATGGCAGCTTTGGAAAATGGAACTGCAAGTCTGAATACTGGTATTGGAACGCTTTATGCAGGAATAAAGACATTAAATACTGGTGCAGGAACATTGGCAGCTGGTACAGGACAGATGGCAGAGGGAACCAAAACACTATTCGGTGGAGCAAAATCATTGTCAGATGGTACTGGAAAATTAAAGTCGGGGGCAGATACATTAAATGACGGAATGAAATCTTTAACGGACGGAACGGGTGAAATGAACAAGAAACTTGGTAAAGCAAGTCCTCAGGTAAAAGCCGGTATTCAAACAGTAGATTCGGGAGCAGGAAAAATCAGTAAAGGTGCAAAGACTTTGGCTAAGGGAACAGGAACTCTTGATTCTGGTATTGTAACTTTATTTGATGGAACAAAGACACTAAAAAATGGTGTGATAAAGCTGAATAAAGATGGTATCAGCAAGATTACAGATATTTTCGGTAATGATACAAAGGAAATTATTGATGCGGTAGAAGAGATTTTAAATAACGGAAAATCATATCAATCATTTTCCGGAATGAATAAAAATATGACAGGCAGTGTAAAGTTTGTTTTTAAAACAGCAGAAATTAAGGCAGACAAGTAAAGGAGTTGGTAGCATATGAAAAAGTTAGGAGAGCGTATTGTAAAAGCCAGACATGTGATTCTGATTGTCAGCATTTTACTGCTGATTCCGGCTGCCATCGGTTATTTCAATACAAGAGTAAATTATGATTTGTTATATTATCTTCCGGATGGTATAGATACGATGGAAGGTCAGGATATTCTGATGGATGAGTTTCATGCAGGGGCATTTGGCATTGTTATGGTAGACAAGATGGATGATAACAATGTATCGAAACTGATTGAAAAGATGAAAAAGGTGGACCATGTCAGTAAAGTGTTGTGGTATGACAGCTTCGCAGATTCCGGGATACCAAAAACAATGCTTCCGGATAACGTGTATGATGCTTTTAATAAGGGAACCTCTACCATAATGATGGTAATATTTGATGATACAAGTTCCGGTGACGGTACAATGAAAGCCATCAAAGAAATCCGTTCAGTGACAAAGCATCAGTGTATGATTAGTGGAATTTCTGCAATTGTAACAGATACAAAAGATTTATCAGAACACGAGACTCCGATTTATGTATGTATTGCGGTATTGTTGTCAGTGATTATTTTATCACTTCTAATGGATTCTTTTATGATTCCAATATTTTTCCTGCTAAGCATTGGAATGGCGATTGTCTATAACTTGGGAAGTAACTTTATTGTAGGAGAAATTTCTTATATTACAAAAGCACTGGCAGCAGTTTTACAGCTGGGTGTCACGATGGATTATTCCATATTTTTGTGGCATAGTTATGAGGAACAGTTAGAAATAAATGGTGGTAATAATAAAAAAGCGATGTCTAATGCTATCACAGCAACGATTTCATCCGTAGTAGGAAGTTCTATAACAACGGTGGCAGGATTTATTGCACTCTGTTTTATGAGTTTTACGCTGGGACTGGATCTTGGTGTAGTAATGGCAAAGGGAGTTGTTTTAGGAGTCATTGCGTGTGTAACGATATTACCGTCTATGATTTTGGTGTTTGATAAGGCAATACAGAAAACAAAACACAGACAGTTACTGCCTGATTTTAAGAGAATACCCGGATTTATTACAAAGCACTATAAGGTATTTGTTGTTTTATTTGTACTATTATTAATTCCTGCCATATATGGAGAACGGAATGCAAAGGTTTATTATGATTTGTCTTTAAGTCTGCCTGACAGTTTAGAGAGCGTTTCGGCACAAAATAGATTATCCAAGGATTATGAATTAGGGTCAGCAAATATTATTCTGTTAAGCACCGAAACACCAAAGAAAGATATAAAGAATCTTTTGGATAAAGTGAAGAAAGTAGACGGAGTCCAGACAGCACTTGGAATGGAAAGTTTTCTGGATGGCTCTGTGCCGGATTCTTTTATTCCTGAGAAACTAACGAGTGAATTAAAAAGTGATAAACATGAGATGATGGTATTTATGTCAGAGTATAAAACCGGCTCGGACGAAGCAAACACCCAGTGTAATGAAGTGGAAAAGATAATAAAGAAATATGATAAAAGTGGCATGCTGGTAGGTGAGGCGGCATGCACCAGAGACTTGATTAAGATTACAAACAAAGATTTTGCCACAGTAAGTTTTGTATCCATATTCCTGATATTTTTAATTATTGCACTGGTATTTAAATCGATTACATTACCGGTAATATTGGTTTTTGTCATTGAATTTGCTATTTTCATAAATATGGGAATTCCTTATTATACAGGAGCAGTGTTGCCATTTATTGCTTCTATTGTTATTGGTACAATACAGCTCGGCGCAACAGTAGATTATGCAATATTGATGACGAACAGATATAAAGTAGAACGCAGAATGGGCAAGGATAGAAAGCTGGCAGCAAAAGATGCACTGACAGCTACAATAAAATCTGTTATTGTAAGTGCCTGTACATTCTTTGGAGCGACTTTTGGAGTTGGTGTTTATTCCAGTATTGATATGATTAGTTCCTTGTGTCTCCTTATGGCAAGAGGAGCAGTTGTCAGTATGTTATGCGTAATATGTATTCTGCCGGCAATGTTTATTGTTTTTGACAAGTTAATCGTTAAGGGCAGTGTCCGGTTCCTAAGATAAATTCCGGTTTATGTTTATGTGATTTTATGATATAATTTTATATAAGAATAGTAGGTACGGATTAGAAATAAATGCTGAATATTCAGAATATAATGAGTAGGAGGGTGTGACAATGAAACAGGTAATTATTGCAATCGGAAGAGAGTTTGGCAGCGGAGGTCATATTATTGCACAAAAACTGGCAGAGCACTATAACATACCTTTATATCATAAGGAATTGTTAAGTCATGTGGCAAAGGATGGAGGGTATAGTGAAGAGATGATAGAGAGATATGACGAAAGACCTATCAGTCTTTCATTTATGCCAATGCCAATCGTGGGTTCAGCC
>CAQBGY010000105.1:0-2401 GCA_948759685.1 uncultured Eubacterium sp. | reverse complement strand
TATCTATTGAACAGGATGTAGCGATTAAGCAGTTCGAATTTTTAAGAAAAAAAGCAAATGATGAAAAAGAATCTTTTGTAGTGGTTGGAAGATGTGCCGACGAAATATTGGCAGACAATGAGAATATGACCAGCGTTTTTGTTACATCAGATAAAGAGAGTAAAATGAAACGGGTTATGGAACGAGAGGGTATCGACGAAAAAGCAGCACTGTCAAAGATGAAAAAGATGGATAAAGTGCGAAAGACTTATCACAATTTTTATTGTGAAAATAAATGGGGGGATTCCAGAGGATATGATTTGTGTATTCGTACGGGAAATATTCCTTTAGAAAAAGTAACAGATGTTATTATTAAATATGTAGATGCGAAAAATAATTAACATATAGTGAATAGCAAATGAATTAATTATAGAAACTCCTTTGTAAACAAGGGAGTTTCTTTTTTTGAACGGAATAGAAGTAAAAGGTTGAGCCATCAATAGGGTTATGATAAAATAAAATTCTATGGACAAGATTGAAAAGGGGAGAGTAGTATAAGGAGGATTCTTTATGAGAAAGAACATGAAAAAGGGCTTAAGTATCATTCTGAGTCTGGCTATGGCGTTAAGTGTACAGACATTTGGAGCGGCAGATTATCAGAAGGTAGTTAAGGCAGATGAAAACTTAGTAACAGCATTCAGATATGATTATGCGTATAGTACCCCGGGATATGCAGATGGTACAATATACATAAATGCAAATGAAGATGGTGTATACAAAGTATTCTGGGGAGATGAGAACGGAAACAAATTAAAAAAAGGCAACTATGAGTATTCATATCTGGCAAGAGTTGTTGTCAAAGATGGTGTGGGATCATTTAATATTATAAATGATTACACTGCTATTCCGGAAGGTGCAAAAACAGTTGTAGTATACAAAAAGAGTGAACAGGTATATACCTATAATATTCCGGCAGATAAGCAGTTTAAGGCAAGTGAGAAATCCTACACATTTGGTTCTTTATCGGACCCGCATTTTACCAGATACAGTTCTGTGGCAGAAGATGATGCGGTTCCGGCAATGGATAAGGCTATGGAGTTTTTAGATAATGAAGGAATCAGGTTTGTAGCAATGTCAGGTGATTTATCGCAGGCAGGCGAGCAGCTGGCATTTGACAGATTTAATGAGGCACTTGCAAAACATCCTGACATGACAGTTTTGACTGCTATAGGTAATCATGATTCCAGAACAACATTATCTACCAGTAATAAATCATTGTTAGATACATCTGTCAGCAGATGGTATAACTCAATTACAAGTACATATTTTACAGTGGATGATGATGGAACAGTTCACAATAAATTAAACGGACATGAAATTCTTGCAAATGATGCATTGACCAATCCAATTGCAACTGTTTACAAAGAGACAGAGGATGGAGAGGCAATTGATACAACAGTTCCGGGACTGGACTTTGTAACTGAGGCAGGGGGAAATATCTTTATATTCTTTAACAATATTGCAAAGACCGGTGAGGTTTATGACACAGACAAACTGGTTACGACAGGGCAAATGGACTGGTTAGAAGAGCAGTTAGAAAATTACAAAGATAAGAATGTATTTTTATACCAGCATTATTATTTGTGTGTTAATACATTGGAGAATGATGCAGTAGATTATAATAATTGTACCGGAGATTTGAAAAATACAGGCAATTATTCTTATGATTTAGATTATAAAGATGTCGTAAAGACAACAAGTGGAAAGAATCTGCAGTCGTTATTGACACAATATAAAAATACCACAATAATAACAGGACATTCACATTGGCAGTATTCCATGCAGGAGCTGAATAAAGGAATTAACTTTGGGCGTCTGGCAAATGGAAATGGCGGAACAATGATTCATTTATCCAGTGTTACAGAGCCGAGATATATTGCCGATGAAGATGCAAACAGAACCAGTTTAAATGGTTATGCATCGGAAGGTACAACGATTACAACATATGAGGATTGCACGGTTTATAATAATATTGATTTTCAAAATGAACAATACGAAGCATATGCGACATATATTGTTCCGACAGGAAATAATTCTCAGTATGAACCAATTAAAAATAATGATTACACAGAGTCAACATCAGCTATCACAGGAGACAATTATTTAGATGCTGAGGATATGACGGAACTTCAATTATTAAAATCAGAATTTAACCTGCTGAAAGGTGCCGCATACACATATAGCAGCAAAGGTACAGAAAATACAGATACAGCATTAACAGACGGACTTTCTACAGGAACATTCTGTAATACAAAGTGGGGGGCGAAGACGGATCAGAGAGTGACTGTTACATTGGACGGTGTTCAGGATGTAAGTAATCTGAAATCATTTATGCTTTATTATGTAAGCGATATTACAGCAA
>CAQBGY010000104.1 GCA_948759685.1 uncultured Eubacterium sp. | reverse complement strand
TAATTATAAAATAAATACAAACTGTTTTTTCTTATTTCTTGATATTTACGAGTATAGATCGTATAGGGTTGTATATACGGTCAAATAATGTCATTTCTTCAGTAATTATATCCGCTGTTCCCGGCATTTCCTGACTAAACTGTAGTGTTTTACCATAATTAGTACGCAGCCCATGCGGCAAAGATACATCAACTAAATAATTCTTCTCATATGGCATCAGGGATATAGCCTGTACTATTCCTTGCACAAGTCCAAATTCCATATATGGATAACTATCTAATTTAATACTGACTTTCTGCCCTATTTTCACTTTACCGGATTTTGCCGTCGGCAGTAATAATTTGCCTACTAACTGGTTTTCTACTGGAATAATAGTCATTACTTCTTCGCCAGGTGTTACATATTGACCTATAGACCAATATTTTGAGAATGATGCTTTACCCTCATAAGGAGCCACTATAGCAAAATTTTGAATCCACTGATTTAGTTCTGTACGCATATTCTTGAAAGCAGTTTCCATATCTTTTATTAACAGATTCTCTTTCTCAATAGATTGGTCTGTATTCTCTATTAATGCATGTGATAATTGGCTTTTCTGTATTCTAATATTCTCTATTTCTGCTATATTGGTCATTAATGATACTTTCTTTTGTATTAATAGACTCTTCGCTTGTTCGTATTCAATCATAGTAGCAGCGTTACCGACAAATAAAGTACTGTCTCTTTTGAAAGCTTGCGCTGCAATATCACAATTGGCATTTTCAAGTTCATATTTTTTTATTAAAGATTGTTCATACGAGGCAGTATGCTGTATTTCTTTCAATAGTGCTTGCTGTTTTTTCTCATATGTTTTGAGCCTACAAAATATGTCGTATGATTCAATTGCCTTTTGAAGTACAGAAAAGGAGTTTGTTAAATCACCAAGTTCAAGATTTTTTTTCTTCTCAAAAATATCTATTACTTTTTTATATTGTTCTGTGCTTATAGAGTCCATTACTAATTTCAGCCATAACACATCATCCACATTTGCGGAATTCTTTATTACGGCAAGAATTTGGTTCCTCTTGACAATATCGTCTTTTTCAACATACATTTTCTCAATAAGTCCTCCACCTTTATTTATTAAATGAGAGGGTGGCAGATTTGTGGTTATATTAATACTGCAACTAATAGTTTCCGGATAATAGAAAAAAGCACTTCCAACTAATAATATCAATACGCTGGCACAAATGACACCAATACCGGTTCGCATGATCCAATTAGGAGACTTTCCCAGTATAGCATCAATCTCAGAAGTCCGAAGTTGTATGTTATTTTCATTTCTTTCCATTATTCTGATAGGTTTAGTTGATTCTTTACTAATGTGTAATAGTATCCTTTTTGATTAAGCAATTCTTGATGATTTCCTATCTCTACAATCTTGCCTTTATCTAACACTACAATTTGATCGGCATTCTGTACGGTACTCAATCGATGTGCAACTACTACTACGGTTCTACCCTCAAAGAAGCGTTCCATATTTCGCATAATTTCAGATTCATTATTTGCATCCAGTGAATTAGTTGCTTCATCAAAGAATATGAAATCTGGATTTTTATAAACGGCACGTGCTATTAAAATGCGTTGCTTTTGACCTTGACTAATACCACTGCCTTCTTTACCTATTACCGTATTATAGCCAGAGGGAAGTTCTTCAATAAAATCATGAATATTTGCAGTAATAGCAGCATTGTACAATCTTTCTTTATCTATATCGTCATCTCCAATAGCTATATTTTCAGCCACAGATTCTGAGAACAGATACCCTTCTTGCATAACAATGCCGCATTTCGACCGCCAAAAACGAGGATTAATATGATTAAGGTCTAAATGCCCGATCTTAATACGCCCTTTATCAGGAAGGTAATTTCCCATTAATAATTTAATCAATGTTGTCTTACCGCTACCACTAGCTCCAACAATTGCAGTGACCTTATTTTGAGGAATTACCAAGTTTATATCCGATAGAACAGGAGTTAATTTAGGACCTAAATAGCTAAAATTAAGTCCTTCGATTCTAATATTATGGTCTTTTGGCTCCAATTCCGTTATATCATCTTCAGTTATTTGGTCTTCATTAGCTTGGAAATGAACTTCTCCCAGACGTTCCAAACTTATTTTAGCATCTTGATAAGCATGTATAAACCCTATCATATTTTCGATAGGACCTCTTAGTTGTCCTATTATATAGGAGAGAGACATCATCATACCAAGCGTCATTCGTCCTTCAATAACTTCTTTTGCTGCTATAACAGATAATATAATGTTTAAAGTTTGAGAAATAAAAAAAGCTCCCCCACTTTGTACTTGATCAATAGATACCCCTTTAACCGTGACTTCGAAAAGTTCAGCTTGTATTTTCTCCCATTTACAACGCACTTTATTTTCGCAATTATTCAATTTTATTTCCTGTGCGCCTTCTATTATCTGGATAATATTACTTTGATTTTTTGCCGCTTTCTCAAAACGCTTAAAATCCAATTGCCTACGTACTCTTAAAAAAAGGAATATCCAGCCCATATAGATAGAATGCCCTATCACAAATATGATTAGTATTTGCATATTATAGATAGCAAGTATGATGCCGAACACAAAAAAATTGAATAATGAAAAGAAAGTCGCAAGAGAGGAACTTGTGAGAAAGCTTTCAATACGCGAATGGTCTCCAATGCGCTGCATGATATCCCCGGTCTTTTTTGAATCAAAAAAACGAATGGGTAGTTTTAGTAATTTAAAAATAAAATCAGAGATTAGCGCAACGTTTATTCGTGTATTAATATGCGTAAATATCCAGCTTTGTATGAAACCAACAGACAATTGGCTAGTCGATAAAATTAATTGCGTGACTAATATTAGAATAATAAAATTCAAATTATTATTCAATACACCCACGTCTATCATCGACTGAGTCAAGAATGGAAATATTAACTGGAACACTAGTCCCAGCAACATTCCCAAAACGATCTGCACAAACATTTTTTTGTGAGGACGAAGGTAATTCAAGAAAAATAAAATACTCTGCTTTTTAGTTTCATCATTGATACCTTTGTCATAAAAATGAATGGATGGCGCCAGCATTAAAACCATTCCCTTCTCTTTTCCTTTATCAACAGAACTGAGCCATCCATCACAAAACTCTTCTATACTATACTTCAAACGCCCAAATGCAGGATCAGACACATACACTGTACCTTTAGGCTTACTCCCGGACTTATGAATTTTTATTTTATACACCACAACAAAATGATCTTGTTTCCAATGGACAATACAAGGCAATATTACCTTATTTGCCAGTTTGGAAAAGTCTGTCTTGATGCCCATAGCACGAAAACCAATACGTTCTGCCGCATCGCTAATGCCTAACAAAGTGACTCCGTTACGGTTTGCATAGCAATACTCCCTTAAGGTTTGCAGAGAATGCATTTTACCGTAAAATTTAGCAATCATTTGCAAGCAGGCCGGACCGCAATCCATCGAGTCGTGTTGATGATAAAAAGGAAAATCCATATAAGTCCTTTTAATTAAGTAGTTTTATTAACTTATTGATTTCGCAGCTTGTAACGCTTTCATTTTTCCATCATATAGATTTCGAATAAATGTATCCACATTCACATCAGCTGTGGTTAATGGACATATAGTATGAAGCAACTCTTTAGGAGTTTCCAGAAGTTTTTGGGAACAAGGTCCAGTACACAAAGGCATATGCTTACAGGCCAGACACATTTCATTTTCAAATGTTGCCTTTGCATACATTTTCCTCATTTTCTCTTGATTCCATAATATATGCCCATCATCTTGCAACTCTCCCAACACATACTCGTCAGAATAAGCTCTTGCAGTACATTTATATATTTTCCCGTCAAAATTGATTTCCGTATGATAATAACGGTCTACATAACATGTATGTCCTTTCAAAACTGACAAACAACTTGAAGGATTCTCTGCGTCATATCCCAACTCTTTGCAATATTCAAATATAGCTAGTTTATTAGGATTATTACCTTCCTCGTTTCTTTTACTTTCAGTTTGCCACACACGTTGGAAGCTTGGACTTATTTTATGACGATATTTAGCAGGAATCATTTCGAAGACTTCTTTCATATTACTTTTCTCAAGCGTCTGGGTGTCATAGTTTATACGTAACGTTACGTTAACATCGGGGATATTATCACATAAATAATAAATTCCCTGAAGTATTTGCTTGTAAGATGGAGCCCCATTCATATTCCGTATCCGATTATGTCTTTTTTCATCACCATCCAGTGTTATCTGGAAATGCTTCATGCCCAACTCATTCATCTTTTTAGCCCTTTCTTCTGTTATCAATGAACCATTTGTTGTTGCTTGAGTGAAAAAAGGCAATCCATTTTCTGTCATTATATCACGAAGTTGTTCGGATAAAGGAACAATAATCTCGTCAAAATATAATAAAGGCTCCCCTCCAAACCAATCAAGGAGCAAACTACTTATCCTTTCTTCTTTAATCATTAATTTTACATGCTTTTTTATTTTTTCTATGGTCTCTTCATTCATTTTCCCCGCAACGTGGTCTTCATAGCAATACCAACACCTGAAATTACATTCCAATGTAGGATTAATGACCAAGCGATAGGTCTTATCCAAAAAAACTTTCTTGTGATTTATAAGTCGAATAACATCTTTCTGATCCCTTTCCATATCAGTGATAAATTCCCAATCTACAAACTTCTTGAACACAGAATTATATTCTAATTCAAAAGAAATAAGATCATTGAATTGGTTCTGAAGAAATATATGTTCTTGTTCTGATACAGAGAAGATTTGACCGGAAATGCTATTGAAGTAAATTGTCCGATCTCCGTTGTTAACATAATAATTATAAAAGCTTAATTGATACATATCTTCTAACGTTTATGGTTATACAATTCTATCATTTTTTTAAGATCATCCAGTGTAAACGTTTCATGGAAACAATCGATACTCCATGGCACATCTGGCGTCACATCTACATCATATCCATGAGCTTTTTTGGCACAAATGAACGGTAAATTAGTATTCGGTAATTTATATCTGACTAATGGCGCATAAACCTGATAATAATGTCCGGGGGGTTCTCCCACCAATATACCTCTATGAGAGTTTTTCATTAACAAATAAAACAAATGTGCAGCCGAATATGTCCAATGTCCAGCTATAACGAATACATGACCGCTGTAACCAGTTATCACTTGTGGATAAATATAATTCCCTGTTCCCTTATCTACAACTACTACAGTGTCATGCTGCAATTTATTGAATAATGCAAGAACAGGTCCATCTCCTCCCCCAGTATTTTTCGATATATCAATAAACAGGTATTTATAATCATTAATTTTCTTTTCAACAAAAAGAGTATCAAGTGTTTTTTGAAAAGTCTCAATTAAACCGTCTTCTGCCAAACATGGTAAGCTAAATGAATTCACTTCGAGATACGCAATTGATTCTTCAGGGTAAAGTTTATAGTCAAATGGAATACCTGTAAAAGCTTTGTTAAAATCCGTAAAATGGTCTTGGATTCCTATTTCAGTTTTTACTATTTCCTCTCCACTTTCTCCTTGATATACAACTTTATAAGGTGGAACTAATTTTAATACAGAATATGTTAAGGAAGGAAAATACCCTCTTAAATGACATAATCGCAACTTCGGGTTTTCTTCTGCCCATATACATTTGTCTAGTTCGTGAATAATCTTATGAGCTTCCATTCCATTGATTGATATCACTTTCATACCATTCATAAAGATCTCATTATCAGTAACACTGTCAGGATACAAATAAGAAGCACCTCCGTAAACCAATGGAAATGAATGTTTTAGATCAATATAATCCATGCCGGAATGTCCATCTAAACAATGTTGAAGTCTTAACATTGTTCTCCATAAATCAACAATATTCATCGAATCCGTGAGCATACTTCGTGCTTGCTCCACTTCTTTATTGAAATAGTCTTCCGTAACGAATGCATACAAATTAGGATGCTTCGTCCTCAAAGTATTTATGTAATAGTCAAAATCTTCTGTAACTTGAGCAAAAGAATAGATTGGTACTCTCTCCTGAGAATACGATACTTTTACTAAAAGAAAAAGCCAGACTAATACTATATATTTTTTTTTCATACAACTAGGGAATTACGAGTTAAAGCATAAGCCGACTTTACAAAGTATTAATCAGCTTATGCTCATCGCTGTAGTTTTTTATATGAACAATTATATAATACATAATTGTTTTACTACAATAAACTGGCAGGCTTAGCCGTTGGTTCAACTGTTGGAGATTCAGTTGGTTTGTCAGTTGGTTTTGTTGAAGGTCCGCCGCATGTCATAACATTCGTATTGTTGTCACACACTGTCCCTTTTGATGGACACTCAGTTTTTGATTGACAGACTTGAGCCGCTTTAGTACATCTTGACGTGTACACATTACATCCAACGAATGTACATGTGCCAAAAGTGTCACCTGCCCCACCGACCACATGAGACATCGTCATAGAAGTAAGTGTTTCCTCACTAAAAATGGGAGCTACTTCATCAAACTCCATGCCCAGCTTCTGAACAAGGAGTTCTTTACTAGTCAAATCTTTCTCTTTCATTTACAAGAAATTTTAATTATTAGACAATAGGTTGCATGGCTATCTAGAATCCGCAACCAGTTATATAGCTATTTATATCCTTACTCAATATCGTTTTGTAATACAGCTTTAATTCCTTTATGCTCCTATAGTCTTTAATCAGCCACTCTTTAGCTTCTTTAAATTCATCGGGGGACAGTTTCTCTATTTTGCTATATATAGTTTGCTTCAAATCTGCAGGAAATAGCGTTTCGGCAATCAATAACTTATTATAGATTTGATAGCTAATCCCGTCAGAGAACGGCAATACTTTTCGATACATATGCCCTATGGCAATGCTTTTAAGTAAGAAACAGCCTCCTCCTTCCATCCATGCTTTCATACTGATATACGGTTCTTCATTACCATACATTTTTAGCCCCTCCAAACCTCTAAGATATTTCCAATAGCTCTTAGAGGTGAAATAAGTAGCTCCTAAAACACAAGGTATTTTAATCAATCCAGAGTCGGGAGCTATATCTTCGTAAATCCATTCCGGTTCTAAAAGTTTTTCATCATCTGTGAAGTTTATTTTTGCTCCATACGGGGTTCCTGCTTCAATCCCCCAATCTTCGTTTAGCACTTTTGTTTGGCAACAATAAATGCTTTTCGGTTTTTTTTTCAATTGTTCGATTATAGCATTGCACCAGTCATCTTGGCCGAACTGCATATGAGCATCTACCGTAAGAAAATAGGGAGTTTCAATTGCTGATATTCCCATTTCACGACATGCAGCAGGCCCTATTCTTTTGTCACTCTCTATCATTCTTATTCCGAATGATTCTTCCAATTGTTTATAAGGATAACCATCGGTAGAATTATCATTAACTATGATTACATCTATCGGGCACGTTGCAGTTTCCACAATACTTATTAAGGTCCGCTTTAGGTTTTCCCCCTCATTCATGAAAGGAATTACAATACTAAGCTCTTTCATCCTTTTACACATTTATGATTTTTCTATCACGCAATTTATCTACAATCTCATAAATGGTTCGCACATATGTTTCCGGAGTGAGCATATTGTGCATATTCAAAAAGTTCCATGAAGGCAAAAACTTTTCTACGACTTCCATTCCTAAAGAGGAGTTTTTTTCGATATTGCTCACAAACCATTCTATTGCTTCTTGCCTTACAATAAGTGAACCATTTTTTTGCTCCGAATGATGCTGAGTACTGACTTGTGCCCTATGACACCGATATTGAAGCAACGTCTCTGGTATGTTAGCAAATTTTCCACCGGCTTTGGCTATGTCTACCCACAACTTATAATCTTCACAATAAATATAATCATCAGAATATCGAAGATTATTTCTAATAATAAATTCTTTTTTTATGCAACTTGTTCCATGCACAACCGGAGAGCCCCATAAGAAAAAATTTGTTATTTCTCTATGCGTCAAAGGATACCATGTTATTATTTCGTTGATGTTTCCAAACATTTCAATATACCCCCCACACACATCTATATCTGGGTGAGATCGAATAAAATCTAATTGGATCGACAAACGATTGGAGGGCATTATATCGTCGGAATCGAAGTGTGCAATATATTCTCCTGAAGCAACCTCTAATCCCATATTCAAGGTAGCAATATAATCATGCGGAGCACTAATGAATTTAATTCGAGGATCAGAATATGACATTATAATTTCTTTGCTTTTGTCAGTCGATCCATCATCTATGATTAGAAAATCAAAGTCTTCATAATCCTGTTTTAAGACACTTTCAATTGCCTCATTTAAGTATGCATCAGTATTGTGTACTGGCATAAATACTGTGAATGCTTTCATATTCGTATTGTTTGGTGAACAAATAGCTCTTCCATATAAAATGGGTCTTGCCGTTATTTCATCGCATTAATGTCACGCATTATTTCTACAAATAAAGAAATAAGAAACGACATTCTAGAAACATCACATTGAATATTTGTTAATATCACAGATAAAATATTCATTTATCCATTATTTATGTTATTCAACACACATTCAAAGACAAAAAATGAAGCATTGAAATTCTTAACCTTACTACATTAACATAACAATTCAATATATTTTAGTAAGTTTGCCGCCTAATCTTACTTCGTATGACTATAGTTATACGCAAGGGAGACTATAGTTATCTTTGCGTATAACTATAGTCATACGCAAGATACACTATAGTCATACGAAATAAGAAATTGCTAATAAAAAAACATCCGGACAGGCAACCGGACAATTGAAAACAACTAAAAAATAAAATCGATTATGAGCATACACTACGACCTCTACGATACGCCCGACATTCAGCAATCTGGCGATGAGCAACCTCTTCATCCCCGTGTGGTTACTAAGGGAACCATTGACCAAGACGAATTTCTAGACCGGGTTCACAAATTCACAGGAATGAGCCGCAGTATGCTGGCAGGTGCCATGCAGTCTTTCCAGAACGAACTGCGGGATTTACTGGCAAACGGATGGATTGTTGAACTGGGAGACATCGGTTTCTTTTCGGTATCGCTGCAAGGTCCTCCCGTGATGAACAAGAAAGAAGTCCATGCGCAATCCATTAAACTGAAAAATGTCAATTTCAGGGTGAGCAAACAGTTTAAAAAAGAAGTGGGCTGGCAAATGAAACCCGAACGCAGAGAGTCCATCACTCGCCCTCACGGAAAAGGGCATAGTGAAGAAGAATGCCTAGCGATGATAAATGAACACCTTAATAAATACCCTTGCATAACCCGTGCAGATTATTGTCGGCTGACAGGACACGATAAACTACGTGCCGTAAATGAATTGAACCGTTTTATCGAACAGGGGATACTAATTCGTTACGGGGCAGGCAAACAGGTGGTTTATGCACGAAAGATAGTCTGAGGTCAGAACTATTCTGCCAGTAAATATAGCCCCATTCACCCCAAATTCATATTAACGAATTTATTAACGCACTTCTTCATTTCGGCTTGGTCAGGAATTTCCAAACACATATCTTTGCATCGTGATCACAAAACAAAAAAATAACAGATTAACTAACTATTAAAAAAAGAAAGACTATGGCATTAAAGTATGT
>CAQBGY010000103.1:234-9783 GCA_948759685.1 uncultured Eubacterium sp. | reverse complement strand
TGTGCTCTTCCGATCTATTTATTTTCTGTTTCTTTTATATCA
The DNA here is from genome assembly GCA_948759685.1 of uncultured Eubacterium sp. Next base: position 9,741 of record CAQBGY010000103.1, on the reverse strand, counting down.
CCATTGGGAGAAAGTGTTCCACGTATTTCGGCAAGAAAAGGGGTAAGCCAGCAGGTTAACTTTTTATTGGAGGGAACAACCATTAATGTAGATTATAGTCTGGTAGAGGCAGGAAATGGTGAAGAGTTAGTGTTGATGAGATTTGTCAATCCCTCTCCTGGAATTTGGACAATTAGAGTTTATGGGAGTAATATTTTAAATGGTAATTTTAATATATGGGGAAATCTCAGACAGTTTGTTAATAGTGAGACATTTTTTTTGAAGCCAAATCCGGAAATTACATTGACTGCCCCAGCCAGTGCCGAGAGAGTAATAACAGTAGGTGGATATGACAGCAATTCAGGTGCATTTTTCCCAAGGTCAGGAAGGGGATTTACAAATGATAATAATGTTAAGCCCGATTTTGTTGCACCGGCGGTAAATGTTTTTGGTCCGGAAGTAGGGAGAAGCGCTGTATTGTCAGGTGGTTTTACAAGAAGAACCGGAACATCTGTTGCAGCTGCACTTACTGCAGGGTGTTGTGCACAGATGTTTGAGTGGGGGCTGGTGAAGAGAAATGATATCTATATGAGGGGAACTTATATTAAAAGTTATCTTATCAGAGGGGCAGACCGGGATAGAGAGATTACTTATCCAAGCAGACAATGGGGATATGGAAAATTAGATGTATTCAGTAGTTTTCTGATTTTGACAAGGTCATAGAAGTCTGTTATTGTCAATGAATGAGGGGATATATTGCGGATATAAAACAAAAGTTGATTTTTAATATAAAGTATATTAAAATTAATTGGTTGGTGTAGTTATACACGGGACAATATAAATATACAAGGAGAGTAAAGATGAAATTATCAAAATTAGTGGGAGACAGATTTAAGGAAAGACCGGCAAACTGTCTGATTGACAGTCATGCACTGATGGTAAGAGGAGGATATATCAAAAATGTAGCAAATGGTATTTATTCTCAGTTCCCGCCGATGAAAAGAATTTCACAAAAAATAGAAAACATCATTAGAGATGAGATGGATAAAATTGACGGACAGGAAGTATTGTTTCCGGTGACTCTGCCGGGAAGTCTTTGGGAAGAGTCAGGAAGATATGAGAGTGTCGGTTCAGAACTTCTCAGATTTCAGGACAGAACAGGAAGTAAGATGGTGCTTGGCATGACACATGAGGAGGCATCTGTACAGCTTGTCAGAGAATATGCCAACAGTTATGCAAAATATCCGTTTATGATTTATCAGATACAGACAAAATTCCGTGATGAGGCAAGACCACGTGCAGGGCTTATCCGTGTACGTGAATTTACAATGAAGGATGCGTATTCATTCCATACATCACAAGAAGATTTGGAGCAGTATTATCAGAAATGCTATGATGCATATAATCGTATTTTTGCCCGCTGCGGTATACCGGAAGTTGCAGTAGTTGCATCTGATTCCGGTATGATGGGAGGAAGCATTTCTCATGAGTATATGCTTTTAACACCGGCAGGAGAGGATTCGATTGCTGTATGTCCGGAGTGCGGATATAGTGCAAATGTAGAGGCAGCGCCTAGTATTATAGAAAACGAGAACAAAATTCCTATGGAAGACTTGAAAGAGGTGGCAACACCGGGAACAGGCACAATTGAAGAACTGTGTGAGTTTTTAAATATACCGGCTGAAAATACAGCAAAGGCAGTCGTATATCAGAAGAATGAAGATGACAGCTTTGTTGTTGCATTTATTCGTGGTGATTTAGATATTCATGAGACAAAACTGACAAATGCATTAGGTTTTGAGATTCATCCGGCTGTGATTGAGGATGATACAGTTCTTACTGCAGGATTTATCGGGCCGGTAGGAATCAATGAAAATGTGACAGTATTGTTTGACAATTCGTTAAAGGGAATTGATTATTTAGTAACCGGTGCAAATAAGGTCGATGCCCATTATACCGGATTTAATGTGGAAAGAGACTGTCCTGATGCAGTGTATGCAGATCTTGCTAAGATTGTGGAAGGTGGTATATGTCCGGAATGTGGTAAACATACGATTACTGTTTCAAGAGGTATTGAGGTAGGAAATATATTCCAGCTCGGCACAAAATATTCTGAGTCTATGGGATTTAAGTATACAGATGAAAATGGTGAAGAGCAGCATCCGATTATGGGATGCTATGGTATTGGTGTAGGCAGAATGGCTGCTTCTATCTGTGAAGTAAGACATGACGATTATGGTCCAATCTGGCCGATAACTATTGCACCATGGCAGGTACATTTGTGTTGTTTACGTTCAGATGATGCAGCATGTAGGGAATATGCAGACAGTTTATATGAAGCATTACAGAATAGAGGAATAGAAGTTATTTATGATGACAGAAAGGTTAGACCTGGAGCAATGTTTGCAGATGCAGATTTGCTTGGTGTGCCGGTAAGAGTAGTTGTCAGTCCTAGAAACTTGGATGAAAATGTCGTTGAGATTTCTACAAGAGATAAGCAGATTGATAAGCAGAAAGCACCAATGGATGATGCAGTAGCTGAGGTTGAAAGAATTATAAAGAAATTAACAGATGATATTTTTGAATGTGTTAAATAAATACATATTTTAGAAAATGAAAGGGAGCGTGATGCTCCCTTTTTTGGGAGAAAACCATTTTTATTTTGCCTCGACTATTATCGACTTATTTCGACCAAAACCCCTATAAATACTGAGAAAAATGTAAATAAAAGTATTTTTATTTATTGAAAAAATAGGTACAAAATGGTACGGTTAAATTGTCGAAAATCAGATTGGAGGGAAAGAATTATGAAGAGACAAATTAAGAAACTAACAAGTGTAACTTTAGCAGTGACAATGATGGTATCATTATGCAGTGCCAATATTGTCAGAAGTACAACAGCAAAAGCGGATGTCAAGACAGTTTATGATGAAATTGCAGAGGTCAGCATCTCAGAAAAGAAATTAGATGAGATTGCAGAAGTGGCTCTGGAAGATGGAGAGAAAGCTGCAAAGGCAGTAAATGATTGCAAAAATGAATCAGACTATAATGCAGCATTAAATTCTGCACTGACATCTTATTATGACACAGAAGACTTTGAACAGTTAGACGAATTTCAGAATGCAGTTGACAGCCGAAGCGACGAAGTTGTGGAAGCGTATGAGGAAGCAGCTGAAGAAAGAGACAAGGGAGATAAAAATGGTTTTGAGGCAGGAAAAGTTTTAGCCATATTTGATGGAGAGGCGACAGAAGAGGAAATTCATGCAGTCTGTGAAGCACAGAATGGTGAGATTGAATCAATGTATAAAGATTTAACAGGAGATTATGTTGCAGAAATTTCTATTTCATTAGGTCAAACGGTAGACATGGCATCAGAAGCATATAGTCAGTATAGTATTACAGAGGCAGCGGATGGCAATGATTATTATGATGTAGAAGACAGTGTACAGGGTTCAACAAATGACCCAAATCTTAATAGTCAGTATTATTTAGACAATATACATGTAAAAGAGGCATGGGACTATGTTTCAAGTCATACTCACGATAAAGTGCTGATAGGAGTCATTGATACAGGAATTCAATTGGACCATCCGGATATTAAAAATATGATTTCTTTATACTCAGCAGATGTGACGGGAAATACTCCGGTGCTGCTCAAAGATTGTGCACAGCCGGCAAAGACATATCATGGAACAGGGGTGGCAAGTATAATAGCGGCAGAGGCGAATAATAATAGACAGATGGCAGGGGTAGCAAGCTGTTATAATAATGATGTTGTTGAGATTCTTGCAGTACAAACATCTACATATTATGAGGAATATGGTGATTATAGATTTTCCACAGCAAATTTACTTAAAGCAATGAGTTATTGTGCCAATCAAGGGGTAAAGATAGTAAATATGAGCCTTGGTGGATATCAATATAATAGCACAAAGGAAGAAATGGTTAACCAATTGACAGATGCTGGAATTATAGTTGTCTGCGCTGCTGGAAATGATCATACAGACAGCAAGCATTATCCATCAGATTTTGAAAAGGCAATATCAGCAGTAGCTACGACAGAAGATAACAAGATTGCAAGATTTTCCAATTATGGAAGTAATAAAAATATATGTGCACCAGGTAATAGTATGCTTATGCTGGATGATCATTCCGGAACTAAGTATGCGAATGGAACTTCTTTTGCATCACCAGTCGTATCGGCTGTAGCTGCAATGATGTGTTCTTTAAACAGTGATTTAAATTATTTTGATGTAAAACGTATTATGGCAAATACAGCAACAGAGTTAGCGGATGTAGAATCAAGGAATAAAGTACCATTTGGAATTGTAAATGCAGCGAAGTGTGTAGAGTATGCGATGGGATATATGCCGGATATGATGTTTAAGTTTGAAACGGAACCATATCAGAATCTTGCATATCAGAAAAATGTGACAGCGTCCAGTGTTTATAGTGCTGATGATTTTCCGCTTACTAATTTAGTAGATGGAGACACTAATTCAAAAATGATTACAGAGAGCAGCGCAGGTCAGTACGTAGAAGTCGATTTGGGAGCAGTATATGACATTGACAAAATAAATCTGTTTTATGAAAGATTTAGTACAACGGGATATAGCATCAAAGTTTCAGAAGATCATGAAAACTGGGTAGAAATAGCACAAGGAGATAAAGAAGCTCAGTATAGCAAGGTTTTTGAGTTTGAAAAACGAAAAGCCAGATATGTTAAAGCAGAATTTATTGATAATGCTACATATGTTCTGTTAACGGAATTAGAAGTTTATGGATACCAAGATGTTGTAACTGAATATAAAGATGTTTTAAATGAAAAGGAAAAACCATCAGAAGTCTTAAATATGGTAGCAAAATGGGCCTATCCTGGAGGTGCTGTTGTTACATGGAAAGAGGATGCAAACAGAATATCGAAGGGATACATTTATAATATATATGTAGATGGAGTGTTAAAGACAACTGTCACATCAGCAAGAGGAAGTGCGATTTCGGGTCTGTCAACAGGGACACATACATTTAAGGTGACATCATGTCTGAATGGATATGAATCAGAAGGAGTAGAAATTCGTACATATGTTGGTGGATCAATGCCTCCAACGACCACACCTGTTCCAACAACGCCGACTCCAACCACCACACCAGTTCCAACCACAGAAGCACCGACAACACCAGTCCAAACAACTACAACTGTGGAGAAAGAGTTATTAGAAGTAATCGGAATGGTAGCATCATGCCCGGCAGATAATACAATAGGAGTAGTATGGGGTCAGGATGCAGATAGAATTAACAGTGGTTGTAAGTACAATGTATATGTTAATGATGTAAAGGTATTAAGTGAAGTAATCTGCAATTACTATGTTATTGATAACGTTGATGCAGGAAATGTTAACGTAAAAGTAACAGCAACTCTGAATGGAAAGGAAACAGCCGGAGTGACACAGATGGTAAATGTGACAGGTAATGAGGACGTGTCTACAACACCAGTTTCAACTACGGAAGTACCTACAACAACAGAAATGCAGACGACTACAGAAGTTCCAACATCTGTAGTACCGGGAAAAGAACCATTAGAAGTAATCGGAATGGTAACATCCTGCCCGGCAGACAATACAGTAGGAGTAGTATGGGGACAGGATGAAGATAGAATGAATAGTGGATGCAGATATAATGTATATATTAATGGCGAAAAGATATTAAATGAAGTAGTATGTGCATATTACACGATTGAAAATATCAGTGCCGGACAGGTAACTGTAAAGGTAACATCAGTGCTGAATGGTATTGAGTCACCAGGAGTTGTACAAAATGTAAACGTTCTAGGCACAGCATTAAGATAAAAAAATACCGTTTCATTTCAAGATGGAGTGAAACGGTATTTTTTTGCTTATTTAATTTGAAAAAGATTTTCAAATTGATTGACAATAAAAATGTATAATAGTAGAATAAGATGGCAAAAATGAAAAAGATTTTCATATTAGAAAGATATTTTACATGCTGAAGGAGAAAGACTATGGCAGGAAAATATAAAACAAAACAGCAGATAGCAATTATAGATTGTCTGAAAGATCATGGTAAAAATTATGTTACAGTTGTGGATATTGAAAAGTATTTAAAAGAAAAAAACTGTTCTGTAGGTATTACTACTATATATAGGCATTTGGACAGATTGGAGCAGGATGGTGTTGTGGCACGTATCAATGTAGAAAAACAGCAGGGAGCCTGTTATCAGTATGTTATGGAAGATGAAAGTGATAACTGTTTTTATATTGAGTGTGAAAAATGTGGACAGGTTTCTAAGATGGAATGTCATCATCTGTCAGAATTATATAGTCATGTAAATGCCGATCATCATTTTAGTATTAATCCCAAAAAGACAGTATTCTATGGAAAATGTGACAGATGTGCTAAGTAGAAATATTATTTAATTTATAGCAAAGGAAAGTAAAAGTGAAAGTATTAAAAAGATGTATTATTTTATTTGTCAGTCTGGCGGTGTGTTTTGTGCTGTGGGGTTGTAAAGATAGTACAGAACAAGAAAAATATAAAAATGAATATAAGTTAACAATTATGACAACACTGTTTCCCTATTATGATTTTACACGGGCAGTTGTAGGTAAGAACAGTGACATTGATGTGGAGTTATTGGTATCTCCAGGTCAGGATGATCATTCTTTTGAGCCTACACCGGCAGATGTTATTCAGATAAATAATGCAGATTTATTTATATATAATGGAGGGTCTATAGAAAACTGGGTAGAGGAAGTAGTACATTCTCTGGATAATCAATCACAAGTACGAATGAAGATGATGGATTATATTGATTTAGAAAACCAGTCAGATATCATGACATATGTTGATGATGAACATAGTCATGATGAGAATGTGTATGCTGAGAGTGAACACCGTCATGAAGAGGAAGGACACAGTCACGCTGGCTATGAACATGACGAAGTGGATGAGCATATATGGACATCACCGGTGTATGCAATGACTTTAGTGCAGGAAATATGTGATAGACTGTGTGAAATTTTCCCGGAGAAATCAGAAGAATTTCAGAGGAATACCTACAGATATATAAAACGAATAAAAGGGTTGGATGAACAAATTCAGACGATTGTTGATGGTGCAGAGCATAAAGACATTATTTTTGCGGATAAGTTTCCTTTAATATATTTCGCACAAAGATATGGACTGAAGTATTATGCAGCATTTCCGGGATGCAGTGGTGATACAGAGCCAAGTGCAAAGACGGTTGCATTTTTGATAGATAAAGTCAAATCTCATGATGTTAATGGAGTGTTTTACCTTGAGTTAAGCAGTCAGGCAATGGCTGATGTTATTTGTGATGATACAAAGGTAAAAAAGTACCAGTTTAATTCCTGTCACAATATAACACAGAAACAGTTTGATAATGGGGTAACGTATATTGATTTGATGAGGGAGAATGTACAGGCTTTGAAAGCAGTACTGAAATAATAAAGTTTGGAGAAAAGATATGGTTTTTGAATGTGATAACGTAACGCTTGGATATGAAAACAGAATCGTGGCAGACAATCTAAAGTTTTGTCTGAACAAAGGACAGTATTTGTGTATTGTGGGTGAAAATGGTACAGGGAAGAGTACGTTGATTAAGACTTTATTGGGATTAATAAGACCGATACAAGGAAAAGTGAATGTAAATACAGGTGGGAAAACCAATAAAGGAATAGGATATCTTCCACAGCAGACAGAGGCACAGAAAGACTTCCCTGCCAGTGTGTGGGAGGTTGTTTTGTCAGGGGTATTGAATAGCGGTCATAAAAGTCCTTTTTATTCAACACAGGACAAAAAAGAGGCGAAAAGAAATTTAGAAAAACTTGGTATATTGGATTTGAGAAAACAATGTTATAGAGAATTGTCAGGAGGACAGCAGCAGAGAGTACTTCTTGCAAGAGCATTATGTGCCGCGGATAATGTTTTAATCTTAGATGAGCCGGTAACGGGACTGGATCCTGCAGCTGCAAAAGATTTGTATGATGAAATAAAAAAATTAAATCGTGAGGGTGTGACAATTGTGATGGTAACTCATGATATAAAAAATGCACTAGAGTATGCGACACATATATTACATTTGGAACAAGAGCGGAATTTTTTTGGAACAGTAGCCGAATATAGAAAATCAAATATTTCTGATATGTTTTTAGGAGGTGGTGCTGATGATTAGTGAGATGTTATCATATGGGTTCATTCAGAGAGCCTTTTTAGGAGGAATGTTAGTTTCATTGTGTGCCGCACTTCTAGGGGTGAGTTTAGTTCTGAAAAGATATTCTATGATAGGGGATGGTCTGTCACATGTGTCTTTTGGTGCATTGTCAATTGCAATTGCATGTGGAATTGCACCTTTGAAGTTTGCAATTCCTGTAGTTATCATTGCGGCCTTTTTACTGCTAAGGCTGGCAGAGGATGGAAAGATGCGTAGTGATGCTGCGATTGCTATGGTTTCAGCGTCGGCATTAGCGATTGGTGTAATTGTTACATCTCTTACTACAGGGCTTAGTACAGATATTTATAGTTATATGTTTGGAAGCATTCTTGCAATGACAAAGGATGATGTGATTGTTTGTGTCGGTCTGTCGGTGATTGTTATTATAATGTTTATATTCTGTTATCATAGAGTTTTTGCAGTTACATTTGACGAGAATTTTTCTAAAGCTACCGGAGTTCAGGTAGGAATGTACAATACATTAATATCTGTTTTAACTGCAGTGACAGTAGTAATCGGTATAAAAATGATGGGAGCAATGTTGATTTCCAGTTTAATTATTTTTCCGGCATTGACCTCTATGAGAGTTTTTAAGAGTTTTTTGTCAGTTACTATTTGTTCGGCAGTATTATCAGTCATTAATTTTTCGATTGGATTAATCGGTTCTTATGCTTTTTCTATACCGGCAGGTGCAAGTGTAGTAGTAGCGAATCTGGTAATATTTTTAGTATTTACAGTGATTTCTATAATAAAAAAACATTAGTTTTTGATATGGATAGTTGCTAAGTGTGAGCTATAGTTCACAAAAATTAGTACAATAGTGGAGTGGTGAATATGGACATGAAAGAATTTTTAGATTATTTAGATATATTATTTGAAGAAAAAAAATTGGACGAAGTAGAGCCTTTTCTTGATAAAAGTCTGACTCAGGCGGTAAGGGAGAATGATTTTTCTGCACAGTTTACAATATTAAATGAGATGATGGGATTTTTTAGAGATACCAGTCAGTATGATAAGTCGATTAAGGCTTGTGAGCATTGCATTGAAGTTATGAAAGAGATGGGAATCGAAGGGACAGTAGATTATGCTACATCGCTGCAAAATATAGCAAATGCCTATAGGGCGGCAGGATTATTAGAAAAATCATTGGGTTATTACATAGAAACATTTCATATATATGAAAACAATATTGAGGCAGGGGATTATAGGTTTGCCAGCCTGAATAATAATATTGCATTATTATATCAGAGATCGGAAGAGCACACGTCTGAACTCCA
>CAQBGY010000103.1:0-224 GCA_948759685.1 uncultured Eubacterium sp. | reverse complement strand
CTCTTTCCCTACACGACGCTCTTCCGATCTCATATCGAAAAGATGAGGTAAAAAATTTTCATTATAGTGCTGCTTTGTCCGCTATGGCCGCAGCAAAATGTAAACAGGAGAAATACAGCGAGGCAGTGAAGTTATATGAGGAGGCATTACCGGAAATCGAGATAAATATGGGAAAAGGAACTGCATATGAAATAACGCAGCAGAATTTGGAAAGTGCCAGAAAA
>CAQBGY010000102.1 GCA_948759685.1 uncultured Eubacterium sp. | reverse complement strand
TATCAAGGGAGCTGGCAGAATTAAATGGATTGACGGTTGGGGATAAACTGGAATTCTGATAAGACACTTTTTATAGCATTTAATAACTGTTATATCTTATCTTCAAAAAGTCCGCAAACCCTTGAAAATGCTAAATTTATAGCAAGTGAGTTTGCCCTTAGACTTTCCCTTGTGTTATATCCTTTTCCCTCATGTTACGAACTCTCATAAGGGCAAAAATAAGGGAAACAAAAACCTGTAACAAATTATAACATGAAATGAACAGGACAGGAAGAATTGATTGGAATGCTTTCAAAAATTTCTCCAAAACTCAAGAAGAAAGGACGAAAAAATATGAGGTTTATTCATGCAACATATAATATGCTCCATAACAGTATTGATGTAACCACTTTTGACGGATATATTTTACGGATAGATTGCAGCAAAGCGGAAGAAGGATTAAAAACAACGCCTTGCTCCGAATGTGCCTTAAATGCTTTGGCAATAGACAATCCCCTTGAATACGCAACACTGTATCTTGAGGGCGGTATGCAGAAATGGGTAGATGCGGAAGATTCATTAGAATTGTGGTAACATATTTTTCTTTGTACGGAGGACTGGTCAAAATATAAACCAGTTCTCTCTTTATTTGTAAAAAGAAGAATGTTATAATTTCATTAATCTAAATACATGAAAAGGAATACTTATGAAAACCGATATTCAAGAACACTACGATTCCATACAGTTCAAAAAAGCCTTGCAGGAGTTACATATTACTAATGTTTCAGAACTTAAAGAGTATAATTGCGTTACATTAGCGAATAAACTCCGAACAGGTTACAATAAGCTGATGATTATAAGGAAACTGAATGATTTAGGTTATCTGCCTTCCGCCGAAAGCGCAATATCAATCCATGACATTCCCATGTCAAGGAAAATGCGGAATATTTTTTTAAGAAATGGTATCGTATACCTTGCACAGCTTTCTGCATATCCAAGGGAAGAAATATTACAGTTTCGCAACGTAGGTGAACTTGCTATGTCAGAAATTGATACTCTTTGTGAAAAATATGGGATTCAGATACGCTCCCTTTCTCCCATTAAAGAGGCATTCAGTGAATTTCAATTTCACAAAAAAATATACCCGCTATTCTTTAGAGGCGATATATTCAGTGTAGATGATATCCGAAATAAATCTGCCCATGATTTATATAATATATGCGAACAGGATTACTGCCTTACCATGAAAACATACCATGCACTAAGGAAAAATGGAGTGACACTCTGCGGCTGGAATGACCAGTATCTGTTTGAAATTTTACCCCAATATAAATCTGTTCAGTTATTTAAACAATATGGGATTATTGCGGTTTCGCAGCTTTCAGATTGCAGTGAACAGCAGCTCAAAGCAATATCCGACAGTGTTCCGGCACTGTCACCATTAATACAAAAGTTATTGACAGATACACATATGGATAAGGAGGTGGACTGATTTACGCAACTAAACTTCGGAAGTCAAATTAACCCTCTCACGAGAATTATACATTACCAAATTTCAGAACTAATGGTATAATATACCTTTCTCAACTTTCCGCCTAGCTTTACCCATTAATTGTGGTAAAGCTGTTTTAATGTCCGTTTTCTGCTCAAATAATCCATTTTCTGTAAAGGATATTGATAATCTTTGCGGTATTGTTTATATTGTCATCATTGAAAGGAAAAAATTACCGAAAGATACACTTATGGATAAAAATGCTCTGATTTATGTAATGAAGTCAATCTTTTATCATTTTAATCCGCACTATTTTAACTGCTTTTCTTTATTCTGTAAGAAAAGCGCTATACTGTAACCAATACAGTTCAATAAATATGAAAAGGAGCAGGACATGGAGCAATATATTGACAAACTTAGCCTTTCTTCGGAAATTAAATTAGCTTTACGGAATATACATATTACCAAAGTTTCAGACCTTGATGGACTTGATTATCTAACGCTGGCAGAAAAGTTCCCCAAAGGTTATAACGTAACAGCTATAGCAAATGAACTGAACTCGTTAGGATACCTGTATCCGCCGGAAAATGAAATATCCGTTTATGATATTTCTATGTCTAAACGTCTGCAAAATGCCCTAATACAGAATAACATATTGTACCTGTCGCAGTTATCCAAACGTCCAAGAGAGAAAATACTGAATTTCCGCAACTTAGGCAAGAGTACAATACCGGAACTCGACAGCATATGCCAAAAGTATGGCATTCAGATAGGTTCTCTTGCTCCCATTAAGGAGGCATTTGACAGTTGCCATTTTCCTGTAGCACTGCACACTATCTTTTTTCAGAACAATATATTCTGCATGGACGACTTTAAACACAAGACTGCCCATGATTTATATGCCATTTGCCAGCGTGATTATGCCCTGACTATGAAAACATACTATACACTAAAGAAAAATGGAGTTATGTTTGAAGATTGGGAGGACAAGTATCTATTTGAGATTCTTCCGAAGAAAAATACTTCCTTGATATGGCAGAAATATGAAATTTCCACAGTGTCGCAACTTCCTGCCTGCAATAAACAGCAGCTTGAAGAAATAATTTCTGCATTTTCGGAATTGTCAGAATTTATAAAGTTATGACCAAGCATACTGAAGAATTTTGTTCACTGCTTTCGCATTTAACTACATATACATCTAACTGAAATGGGGGAAATATCCTCCATTTTATTTTTATCTGTTTTTACAAATCTTTTGCACTACCTCCTGTATGATTGTAGAAATGAATTAAAGGCGTACAGCAAGCAGTTAAGCATTTATTGGCGGTAAAATATTTCTTGAATTATTGGCGGTAATATATTATACTGTTTGTGTTGGCAAGGAAAGGAGGGAAGTATGCCGGAAAAGCATAGAGGGCGACCAACGACGGACAATCCCAAGACTATGCGTGTTGATGTACGTCTGACCGAAGAAGAACTGCAAATGTTAGACAAATACTGTCAGCAGGCAGGCGTATCACGTCCACAGGGATTGCGTGACGGAATTAAGGCTCTCAATGCAAGAAAGTAAGAAGGAAGTGGTGCCGTTGGCAAACGTATTTACACCACTTCCCCCATATGCCACCCGCACAAGGCGAGCCGCACAAATATTATACACTGTCCGGCTCTGTCTTGCAAGCGGCTTGTGGACAAATCAGAAAGGACAGATGAGCAGAATGGGAAAGATTTTAGAGGCGTTTTTAACCGAGCAGCTTCGTGTAGACAGCGGAACAGAAAGGAAAAGCCCCCAACATAAGGAAGTATCTGACAGGGGCTGCGAACTCCAAGAGAAGTTAGCAGAAAGACTAAACGATGAAGAAAAAGCGATATTGACGCAATTAGTGGACACTCTTTTTGACGAGAGTTGTTACGACGCAGAGCTAAAATTTCAGCGCGGTTTTCGGTTAGGTGTTCTTATGGTAGCGGAAATTTTCGCAGAACAGGATATGTTTCTTTAAGACAGATATATGCTTTGAAACAGAATATCATCAAGTAATCACCTAAAGGAGACGGGCATGAATAAAGAGCAAACATATATTACTGACGAGGAAACAATAAACTGCCAAAAAGTAGCAGACGTATTTGCAGAACTTTACGAAAGCGAGGACTTATTGGTACTCAATGCAGGAAGATACGGTTTTGTAAAATTGCAATATTACAATATCCAGTTTGGTTTTGATACCGCATACATTTTTGTAGACAGCAGAAGTTTGTTTAATGACCTTTGGCGTGAGTGGCTATATACGCAGCTTCTTAATTTGGCATCAGGAACGCCAATGGAAGATATGGATTATAAGGATATATTCAAATGTCTGCCCAAAGAAAAACAGAAAGAACTTTTTGACATGAAAATTTGTTTTTCAGAACAGACAGGCATTGAAAATCTGCTTTTGGAAAAATCAGAGCAACCGCTGGATTTATTGGAAGATTTACCCTGACAAAATGTATTTGCAAAAGGAGTGTTTTATGAGAAAAACAGGAATGAAATCAAAATATCTATTGGACATATTCGTTAAAATAAGGACGGTCAAAGCCTTAGATAAAGCTGTCAGCAATAGCAAGACTTACCAAACCACATTGAAACGTCAGGACAAAGCATTTGACAGACTGGAAAAGGCAGGGCTGGACAAAGAACAGAGCAGTGTCGTTGATACAGCGATTTCAGCCGCCAACGACTGTGGCGCAGCCGCATACAGATTGGGCTTGCAGGACGGAATAAGGCTTGCATCTGAAATAAAGGAATTTGAATAGCTGTATATGTTTAAAGGACATTTCTTGAGAGATTGGGGAAATGTCCTTTTTTTACGTGCGCCCAGTATGGGCGCAATCTAATCGGTGAAAGTCCGTAACACACCCTGGTAGTGGGAAGTGTATAGCCAAGAGCAAGGGTGTCCATCGTGAGGTGGAATCTGAAGAAAGCTTTAGGCAAAGCTCTGGTCTGACGAACAGAAATCACATCAGGCTACAGTTGGGGATAAGGTTGCCATACAAACTAAAGTCCAATAACTACTCGGAACTAATTGTGGTAAATGTGGCAGATAGATGGAGCGAAAGATTGCGTTCTTACCTGGGGAGGTCTCGTCAGCGGATAGAATTACATCAACAAATGCATAAGAAATCCGTAGTAACAACGAATGACGAGAAGTCAGCAGAGGTCATAGTACCATTGTGGTTGCAAACATGATGGGAAGGACTGAACTTTAGGAGATGTGAGTAAATGAATGTAACCAATGACAGATTTAAGGACAGACAACTTCATAATGAGGACTATCTGCAAATGGTATCTGCGGAACAGAAAGAGTATGCGGAAGTATCCGCCTGTCAGAGGATTGCTGAAAACAACCGCATCATCACAGACTTTCAGACGGACGGGCTGTTGGAGAAGATTTTACAACCGACTAATCTTAATAATGCGTACAAGAAAGTAAAATCAAACAAAGGAGCAGGCGGTGTTGACGGGATGAGCGTAGATGAACTTCTGCCGTTCCTCAGAGACAACCAAGTGCAGCTAATCCAGCAGTTAAAGGATGGGAAATACAGACCCAATCCAGTCCGCAGGGTAGAGATACCCAAAGAAACAAAAGGCGAATTCCGAAAACTGGGAGTGCCGACAGTGGTTGACAGGGTATTCCAGCAGGCAATTACACAGGTGCTTTCCCCGATATATGAGGAACAGTTTTCAGAAAACAGTTTTGGCTTTCGACCAAAGAGAGGTGCGCATGACGCACTGAAACAATGTCAGCAGAACGTCAATGATGGGTATGTGTATGTCGTGGATATGGATTTAGAGAAATTCTTTGACACGGTGTGCCAGAGCAAGCTGATGGAAGTGTTATCAAGAACCATCAAAGACGGGCGGGTAATATCGCTGATACACAAATACCTCAATGCAGGTGTTATCAGCAGAGGAGTGTTTGAAAAGACGGAAACAGGGACGCCGCAAGGCGGACCGCTAAGTCCACTGCTTAGTAATGTCATGCTGAATGAACTGGACAGGGAACTGACACGCAGAGGGCACAGATTTGTGAGGTATGCGGACGACTGCATGATTTTCTGTAAAAGCAGAAAGAGTGCAGAAAGAACCTTGAAAAACATCATTCCGTTCATTGAGGGGAAACTTTTTCTGAAAGTGAACCGAAAGAAAACAGGCGTGGAACATATCAGCAAAGTCAAATATCTTGGATACGCATTTTATCGTTACAAAGGGAAATGCAAGTTCCGGGTACATCCAAAGCCAGTAGCAAAGATGAAAGATAAAATCAGAGAATTGACAAAAAGGAATAACGGATGGGGAAATGAATACAGAGCCATGAAACTGACGAAGTTTGTCAGAGGATGGGTGAATTATTTCTCACTTGCAGACATGAAAGGACTTTTGAGGGAAACCGATGAATGGCTAAGACATAAGATAAGAACTATTTACTGGAAACAATGGAAGAAAGTTAAGACAAAATTCAGGGAATTAAAGAGGTTAGGTGTGGAAGAAGAAAAGGCATGGATATGTGCCAATATGCGGAACGGAAACTGGTACTGTGGTGGATATTTCGTATTACAGACTGCATTTAACAACAAGAAACTCCGTGAACTTGGATACCCAACATTCACAGAGTTTTATCTGAAAGTATGTGAAAACTAAGGAACCGCCGTATACGGAACCGTACGTACGGTGGTGTGGGAGGTCGGTAGATAAAATAATTATCTACCTCCTACCCGATTGACGCTGCCTCCTGCCCGCTCCCTCCTTATGATAAGTTCGGGCAATCCGCAGAAGCACTTATTGAAGTGCCTCTGCGAAATAAGTGCAAAACCATACTTACGCCTTTATATCAAAACTTGCCCCTGTCGGCGCAGATGTACCAGACATAGCAGCTATAACTTTCTCCGTAACAGATTTTATATCCGTACCCGTAGCACTTATGGTATATTCGCCCGTTTCTGTCTTTGCTTCTTCGGCGGCTTTTTTCTCTGCCCGTCTTTCAGCCGCTTTTTCTTCCTCTGCCTTTTTCTCCTTGCGCCTTTCGGCAGCTTTTTCCTCAGCAGCTTTCTTTTCTTTTGCCTTTCTTTCCGCATTTTCTCTAGCTATCTTTCCGTCGGGGTCATTTGTTCCGGACGTGATACCTGTAATATTCCCATTAGCATCAATTTCATATGAAATACTTGTCAGTGTTCCCTGCGCATGGGATACCGCATAAGAAGCGCAATCCGGCAATGCCGCAAGATTTTCTTCCAGATATTTAGCCTTTTCCGGGTCATTCATACATTTTTTCAAAAATGCGCTTGATACCGATACTGTTGTTGGAACACCCTGCATTGAGGTTGTTCCAGTATTCATATAGCTGTACTTTCCCTGCAAATATTTGGAATAATCATTCACATTGCTATATCCCGTTTTAATCTGCTCTGTTTTAGTCCCGCCAGTTGAGGTTTTTAGTTCCACCGTACTTGTTGTCACATTACTATCTTTTGCACTGCCTACATTTTTTGTGGTATTCGTGCTACTTGTCGCATAGCTGCTATAATTATTTGTAATCTCCATTGCCATATAAAGCACCTTTCCTTTCTCTGTCATTGAAAATAGTTTCTATATGGTTTATCGCCAATCAAAATAAATTTTTCATAGGTTTGGCGTGAACTGCTCCATTTTGGGTGCGAAATTTCCAGTGTAGGATCAGATTGCCGCCGCAGGCTTTCCATTCATCATTACCGTAAGACTGAATTTTTTTCTACCGTCTGTATCAGAAATTTCAATATCAATATCGCCTTTATACTTTTTTGCGCACCTTTGGATATTGGAAATTCCAATCCCGTGCAGTTTTCCACTTTCCTTACTGCTGACAGGCAAACCGCTTTCTTTTTCTATGACAATATTCTCTGTAAAATCATTTTCAACCTCTATAAAGAACAAACTGCCTTTCACATAAGAATGTAACTTTATCAGTTTATTGCCCGCTGTCTTATGGCACGCTTCAATGGCGTTTTCCAATGCATTATTCAAAATAACCGCAATATCATAAATATCTATCAAAAGATTTGGGGGATAAGCAAAATCAACCTTAAATTGTATCTGTTTTTTCTCTGCTTCCTGTCCTTTTTGGTGGATAATAATATCCGTGATCGGATTTCCTGTCTGATAAGTAAAATCTAATTTACTGACGGTTTCCTCCATTTTTCCGATATAGCTTTCCAATTCTTCATTTACAGAACCCGCCACATTTTTAACAAGTAAGGAAATATTGGCTATATGGCTTCTCATATCATGCCGAAGTCCCCTCATATCAGTATATATATCCTGTATTTCCACAATCTCTTTCTGCATTTGCCGCACTTGATTTTCCAGTATGGCACGTTTCCCGGTTTCCTCATTGTACTGTACCAATTTCTGAAACAATATGACACTTGCAACAATAGAGGAAAGCAGCAATATGCAGATAACGGGTATCCAGAATTTTGTTGACGGAACAGTGTCATAAATAATTACAGTCATTCCATTTTCAACTGATATAATCATCATCTTTATTGTAACTGAAATACATAATGCAGCAATGCAAGGCAGCACAAGAAAAATATTTTCATGTGTTTGTAACAGATAATCTTTTTTTACAAACTTTTTACTTATCAGACGCAGATATACAGACAGCAAAAGAGTATAAAGCAACATACATAGAATTACGACAACGAATGTAACTATACCTATCCATATATGCGTTTTTTCTAATGTATTTATTATTTCTTTTTTTATGAAATAGCTTAAAATCCCATTGCCAAACCCATTGCACACAATACTGAACACACTAACGACATATTTTACTATTTCTTTTCCTGCCACGAAGCTAAAGGCAACAAAAACCTGTTTTTGCATATCTTTCTCAAAGAGAAAAAATTGCATAAACAGCAGGACGCAGACATTTACGATTATCCCCACAACTTCACTAATCGGAAATCTATTATCCAGTATTTCATATACTGCAATCTGAATAAGAAAAAAAGCTGCTCCCCATACTGCCAAAACTGCCTTTTTCCCGTACCTTTCTTTTAAGAAACCCTGCGAATAAATCCCACTTACTATACTATCAACCAAATAAATAGATACTGGAAGTAACATATCAAACATTAACAATCCCTCCGTTTTTTACATACCGCATATATGTTTTGATGAAATCAGAATATTTCTTCCTTGCAAGGAGCAGGTTATCCCCGTTTGTGACCTGTATGTTATCCGCACTGTAAGCAGAGATTTTTTCCATGTTTACAAGATAGCACCTATGGCAGCGGTAAAAAGTATTCCCTAACCCGTTTTCCAATTCCTCCATTTTACCGTAAACTTCCAGTGTCCCATTCGTTGTATGAAAAATGACTTTCTTATTGCCGCTTTCTATATAGTAAATATCTTTCAACAATAGTTTCTGTTGTATGCCAGAGCTTTTCACTAAGATGTGTTTTTTTGTTTGTTCCTCAAAAACAGACGCTTCTTTCCATGCCCGGCTGAACACCTCTGAAAATTTTTCTACATCAATAGGCTTTATCAGATAATGAAACGCATTTACATCAAATGCCGCTTCCATATATTCCCGATATCCCGTCACAAAAATAATAATGCTCCTTTGCCTGCTGTTTTCTTCCCGTTCCCTAATGCGCCTTGCTATATCCATGCCGGACATTTTACCCATTTCAATATCGAGGAAGTAAATGTCAAAGTTTCCTTTCGCATTTATCAATTCTTCTCCCGACTGATACTCCGCAATATCCGCTTCCGACACCTGCTTTTGTATCAGCCGGGAAATTTCTTCCCGGATTGCCCGGTCATCATCACAAACTGCAATCCTCATAAAATCCCGACTTCCTTTCATAACCTAAAAAATATAAAATTCAAATCTGTTTCTTTTATTATATCGTCATTTGCACCTTATTACTAATTGCAGGGGTGCGAACTACTCCATTTTGGGCGTGAAATTTCTGCCTTCTATGACTTAGCTTTCCGATTTTCTTTATGCAAAAAAGACATTCTCAAAACTGAAAATGCCCTCTTGCGTTTGCCAGATTTAATATATCTGATTCCGGCTCATCTTTACACCCATGAGCTGCACCTGCTTTTCGACAGCCTCCACATTCTGCGCCAACTGCTCTATTGTGCCTGTACGGTTTTCCGGCTTGATTTCCGACTGTATCAGTTCTTTTGGGTATTCTTTCCTTGTATGGATATCTATATAAGATTTTAGGCGGTAGTAATAGCCTTCATTCCTGTTATCTTCAAATACAGGGGAAACTTCGCCCTTTGAGGTCTGCCACCGCATAAGGCGGGGAAACCAGCACAGTCCGTCCATGATGAT
>CAQBGY010000101.1 GCA_948759685.1 uncultured Eubacterium sp. | reverse complement strand
TCTATCCGTTCAATCTGCCCAAGTATCTCTTTCCTGAATGAAGCCATATTTATGTCCTTTGTTTCTATATGCAAAGATAGTATATTATGTAATCACCTGCAAAAACATAACAAAGATTTTGCCGAAGATGTTTTCTTTTTGTCGTGTCACCTGATAATAGAAGAATAACGGAAACTCAATCAAAGGCTTGCCAAACGCTTCACAAATGGCTCACAAGTATAATGCGATTTTTGTAAAACTGTTGATTATAAGCCGAAAACAATATATACAAATGGCTCACAAATGGCTCGTTTAAAGCAAGCGATTAACTTCGGTCTGTACCCGTTTTAAATCTCCAACCAACAGTTGGAGATTTACCGCACCCGGATAATTTCAAGCTCCGCAGGACAAATTCGGGCATCCCTTGCCCCCGTTTTTAGTCGCTATCTGTAGACTGGACTATTATTATACCATTCAATAATCAAATCATTATCGTTATTATGGACATTTAAAGTGAAAAAGATATTCCTATAATGATTAAAGCAATAGATGCAAATATGTATCTATATCTTTTTGTAGAAAACATTGCTCCTATACAGGAGATAGATACAGCAAATTGCATACATTTCAAACTTAACTCTGTAGTCTTAAATATACACATAGACAAAAAAGATAATGCCAAAACAAATAGTATAACATTCAATATATATTTCAGTTTCATATTACTTTTAATGTTCCCATGGTTCAGTTTAATCTATTTTCTCTAATTCAATTGTAGCTACTTTCTCTTTATCTGGACTAATTTCATTCTGTATAATGGTTATATGTTTTTGGGTATAGCTTTTGATAATCCAAGGGGCTCCACCCAAATATAAAGCATTGCTATTAAATGTGATATATTTCCCTTCTATTGTATAAGTAATATCAATTTCATCGTAACCTTCCCAATTTACTTTCCCTTTCTGAGTATCTACAAATTGCATACCGACCCCCATATTTTGTACTGTCCAAGCCTCACAATGCCCTGTTCCACGCCATGAAGTCTGATAAAGTGCTTCGGGGGTTAATTCATTTGTCTGTTCATTATCATCATCGCAGTTTATAAAACAGAATGTACAGAGGAATAGCATAAGTATTCCAAGAATTTCTTTTGTTTTCATATTCTCTTTTTTATTTTTTGTTTAACTCATTCAATCTTTATTTTGTTTCTTCGTTGAACCAACCAAAGATAAGACAAAGATAAAAAGAAGAATCCTTTGGCAGATTAAGATACTCTTGGAATATTGTTATGAATGTAAATTTCTAAACCTATGTTTATTTTTTGTTGTCAAGACTTTGCTTGCGTCTGATTCGGCTCATGTGTACGGGTGTAATTTTAAGGTAGGATGCTATTTCTTTTAGTGATACCATTTGAAGGATTGCAGGGCATTTTTTTAAAAGTTGGAGGTAACGCTCTTCCGGTGTGAATCTGAATAAATCCAAATAACGTGAATATGATTGGAAAAACATCTGTTCGGCTGCGATACGGGCTATCCGTTGGCTTTCTTTGTTCTCCTCGAATTTTTGCTGTAAGAATGCAGAAGAACAGATGTAAATCTCGCACGGGATTATTGCCTGTATATTCAATTCTGATTTCATGCCATATAAGCAAGTGGGGTAATCGCCTATAAATTCATTTGGAAAGGAAAAACCGACATTATACGGCTTGTTTTCTGTCCGGTTGGTACAACTGTATTTGACTACACCTGACAAGATAAACCCGAAGAAAGAACATGCATCATCTTCATGGAGAATAAACTCATTCTTTTTATAATGTCGTAACTCTCCATGTTTTAGACACAATTCTTTAAAAAAATCTATGTCTATATTGCTCATATATGAATTAAATTCAGTCATCATTTACTTGTCATTGGTGCAAATGTATAAAAAATGCCTGAAATATGCTTGATAGTACTTAACTACATTGTTTAAATATTCAAAAAAGTATGTAACATAACATGTTTGCTATATTTTTAAGTTCAAAGGTTTAGTACGTTTCTTTGTCTGTATATCCAAAACGAACTAAACTTATTTAGACAGCAAATTATATATGCTGGCGAAAAAAGAAAAACAGAGTTTCTTTCTCTTTTTGCCAGTATCATGTCTATTTTTCACTGAAAAACGAGAGAAAACAGATATAAAAACATCTCCTACCACATTTACCCCTTAACAACAAATATCCTTTTCTGTTTTCTTATAATCACTCTATTTGTATGCAAATTGTATGCTTTAAAAATATTAATATTGATGTGTTTTATACCATAATTAACTGATATTCAGTATTAAATAAATAAATGTTGGTACGGATTAATCACCACAAATCGTAACAAGTTCATACTTGGGCCGAGTGGTAGCGGCAAGTCATTTTTTACCAATCACATGGTGCGCCAGTATTACGAACAAAATGCGCACGTCCTGCTGGTTGATACCGGAAACAGTTATTTAGGTCTGTGTGAAATGATAAATAGGAAAACGCACGGGGAAGATGGGATTTACTTTACCTATACCACTGAAAACCCGATAGCGTTCAATCCTTTCTATGTGGAAGATGGGGTATTTGATATTGAGAAGAAAGAGAGTATCAAAACGCTTATCCTGACCCTGTGGAAAAGGGACGATGAAGCACCCACACGGGCGGAAGAAGTGGCTTTGTCGAATGCTGTAAGTTCCTATATCGAACTGATTACTAAGGACAGTTCGGTTACTCCCTGCTTCAATACGTTCTACGAGTATGTGAAAACCGATTACCGGGAACACCTACAAGAAAAGAACGTCCGGGAAAAGGATTTTGATATAGATAACTTCCTGAATGTATTAGAACCTTACTACAAAGGGGGCGAATACGACTACCTGCTGAACTCCGACAAAGAGCTTGATTTGCTGCATAAACGCTTCATTGTCTTTGAGTTGGATAATATCAAAGACCACAAAATTTTATTTCCGATTACTACGATTATCATCATGGAAGTTTTCATTAACAAGATGCGTAAATTAAAGGGTATCAGGAAATTAATATTAATTGAGGAAGCGTGGAAAGCGATTGCATCGGCAAACATGGCGGATTACATAAAATATTTATACAAAACCGTCAGAAAGTATTTCGGTGAAGCGATTGTAGTCACACAGGAAGTGGAAGATATTATATCCTCTCCCATTGTAAAAGAGAGTATTATAAACAATTCGGATTGCAAGATACTGCTCGACCAAAGAAAGTATCTGAACAAGTTCGACAGCATACAGAACCTTTTGGGACTGACCGACAAGGAACGTTCACAGGTGCTTTCCATCAACCTTGCCAATCATCCGAGCCGGAAATACAAGGAAGTTTGGATAGGCTTAGGCGGTACACAGTCAGCCGTATATGCTACCGAAGTGAGTTTGGAAGAATATTACACGTTCACAACGGAAGAAACGGAAAAGATGGAACTTTTCACCTTGTCCGAAAAGTTGGGCGGAAATCTCGAACTGGCTATCAAACGGCTTGCCGAAAGCAAGCGCAATCCCGAAAAATAATCAATTAACAATTTAATAATCAATCAGTATGAAACATTTAAAATTCTTGTTTCCGGTGCTGTTATGCACCTTGTTACTGGGGCTTTCCTCCTGTAAGGAAACGAACACCGACCGTCTTAGGGCGATGCGTGGCGACTGGGAAAGCGTGAAAAACCGTCCGGCGTTTACTCTCTTTGAGGAAAACGGGCATTATAGGGTAACGACCCGCAAAATGACCTATCGGGGGACTATCCAAACAGAAACCTATGAGATTTCAGAACAGGACGGAAACCTGTTCATCGAAACGGGGTTGTCCGTCCTTTTGACCTACGACAAGGAGAACGACCGGATTCTGCTTTCTCCCGGCGGAGAATACAAACGGAGTAACCAATCCATAAAGAAATAAGCGTATGAGAACAAAGATTATAATGCTGCTTGTAATAGGCAGTTTGTTTGCTGTTCGGGCAAACGCACAATGGGTGGTGAGTGACCCCGGCAATTTGGCGCAAGGGATTATTAATGCGTCAAAGAACATCGTGCAGACATCATCCACCGCACAGAATATGATAAAGAACTTTCAAGAAACCGTAAAGATTTACCAACAGGGTAAAGAATACTACGACAGGCTTAAATCCGTGCATAACCTTGTCAAAGATGCCCGAAAGGTGCAAAAGTCTATCCTGCTTATCGGTGAGATTTCCGACATCTACGTGAACAGTTTTCAGAAGATGCTTTCGGATGAAAACTATACACCGGACGAGCTTTCCGCCATTGCCTACGGATATACCCA
This sequence comes from uncultured Eubacterium sp., assembly GCA_948759685.1. Next base: position 5,655 of record CAQBGY010000101.1, on the reverse strand, counting down.
ACTGTTGCAGGAAAGTTCCGATGTGCTGGAAGAAATGAAAAGCGTGGTGAACATCAACGGGCTTTCCATGTCAGACAAGGAACGGATGGATGTTATCGACAGGACGTATAACGCCATCAGGAATTACCGGGACTTGGTGAGCTACTATACCCGAAAAAACATTTCCGTTTCCTACCTGCGGGCGAAAAAGAAAAAGGACACCGACCGGGTAATGGCTCTTTACGGCTCGGCGGATGAACGTTACTGGTAACTTCTAAAAATAAGTAGTATGTTATTAGCAATCGAATTTGATAACCTGCATCAGATACTCCGTAGCTTATATACGGAAATGATGCCGTTATGCGGGAACATGGCGGGGGTAGCCAAAGGAATAGCGGGACTGGGGGCCTTGTTCTATGTGGCTGCCAAAGTATGGCAGTCGCTCGCCAGTGCTGAACCGATAGACGTTTACCCGCTTCTGCGTCCCTTTGTGATTGGCTTCTGTATTATGTTCTTTCCCACATTCGTACTGGGTACGATTAACAGCGTGATGTCGCCAGTAGTCAAGGGGTGTAACAATATGCTCGAAACGCAAACTTTCGATATGAATGCTTACCGGGCGCAAAAGGACAAGCTGGAATATGAAGCGATGGTACGCAACCCGGAAACGGCTTACCTTGTTTCGGATGAAGCGTTTGACAAGCAGATAGATGAACTGGAGTGGTCTGCCAAAGATATAGCCACGATGGGCGGTATGTATATGGATAGGGCAGCCCACAATATCAAGCAATCCGTCCGGGACTGGTTCAGGGAACTTTTGGAACTGCTCTTTCAGGCGGCTTCCCTTGTGATAGACACTATCCGAACCTTTTTCCTTATCGTGTTGGCGATATTGGGTCCGATAGCCTTTGCCATCAGTGTATATGATGGCTTTCAGGCGACACTGACCCAATGGATAACAAGGTACATTTCCGTTTACCTGTGGCTTCCCGTTTCAGACCTGTTCAGTTCCATTCTTGCCCGAATACAGGTGCTTATGCTGCAAAAGGATATTCAGGAACTATCAGACCCCAATTTCATACCGGACGGAAGTAACAGCGTGTATATCATTTTTATGATAATCGGTATCATCGGTTACTTCACCATTCCCACTGTATCGAACTGGATTATTCAGGCGGGTGGAATGGGTAACATGAACCGGAATATAAACAGTGCGGCTAACAAGACAGGTAGCGGTGTCGGTGCAGTAGCAGGGGCAGCAACCGGGAACGCTGGCGGCAGGGTCGGCGGTAAACTAATCAAAGGTAATTAATAAACAAAAATCAAAATGGAATTTAAAAGTTTAAAGAACATTGAAACCAGTTTCAAACAGATACGGCTTTTCGGGATTGTGTTTGTCGTCATGTGTACCCTGATAACGGGTTATGCCGTTTGGAACTCCTATACGTTTGCCGAAGCGCAACGGCAGAAGATTTACGTCTTGGATGGCGGTAAATCGTTGATGCTTGCGCTTTCGCAAGACCTGACACAAAACCGTCCGGTCGAAGCAAGGGAACACGTGAAGCGTTTCCACGAACTCTTTTTCACGCTCTCACCCGATAAGAACGCTATCGAAAGCAATATCAAACGGTCGCTGTTCCTTGCCGACAAGAGCGCATTTAATTATTACCGTGACCTCTCGGAAAAGGGATATTATAACCGTATCATTTCGGGCAATATCAGCCAAACGATACAGATAGACAGTGTTTCATGCAATTTCGATGTGTACCCGTATGCGGTGGCTACCTATGCCCGGCAAATGATTATCCGTGAAAGCAGTGTGACGGAAAGAAGCCTTGTCACCCGTTGCCGATTATTGAACGCCGTAAGAAGTGATAATAACCCGCACGGCTTTATGATGGAAAGTTTCGAGATAACGGAAAACAAGGACTTGAACACCATAAAGCGGTAAGCCATGATACGGAAAATTCTCTCTCTGGTGAATCAGGCGATTACCCATGTGCAGGACTGGGCGGATGAAAAACTCCGCTACCTGTGCGGGCGCATGACACCGGAAATCAGGCTGGCGGTAATCCTGCTTATGCTCCTGTTCTTCGGCGGGCTATCCATCTACTTTACGGTATCATCCATTTACCGGATAGGAAAAGAGGATGGCGAAACCATACGGATAGAGCATATCAGGCAGTTGCAGCTACAAGGTAAAGACAGTACGAACATTTTTAATCAGTCAGACAATGGAAGAAAAAGAAGTGAAGAATGAAATTCCCGCACCGGAAACGGCAAAGGGAAAAGAACCTGAAAAACAGGAAAAGGAAAAAAAGGAACTGACCCCACAGCAGATACAGCAACGAAAAAAGATGCTGGTTTACCCGCTTATGGGACTGGTATTCTTAGGGTCTATGTACCTGATTTTTGCACCGTCCGAAAAGAACGAAGCAAAGGTGGAAAGCGTGGGCGGCTTTAACGCCGATATTCCGCAATCCAAAGGGGACGGGATAATCAGCGATAAAAAGACAGCTTACGAACAAGAACAGATGGAGAACAAACAGGCGGACAAGATGCGCTCCTTACAGGATTTTGCCTTTTCGCTCGGAGAGGAAAACGGGAACGGGGAAGAATTGACCCTGATAGATGATGCTCCGGCAGAAAAGCCGAAAACCAATGTAATAGACTTCGGGGCGGGTGCGCCGAACAATAGCCGTTCCTCTATCCAGTCTTCGGCGGCAGCTTATCGGGACATGAACCGTCAGTTAGGCAGTTTCTACGAAACGCCGAAAGAGGACAAGGAAAAAGAGGAACTGAAACGTCAGGTGGAAGAACTTACTGCCCGGCTCGATGCCAAAGAAAACGGGGCGGGCAGCATGGATGAACAGGTGGCTCTTATGGAAAAGTCCTACGAACTGGCGGCAAAATACATGAACGGCGGACAGCCGGGACAGGTAGCACAAGTAACACCCACCATAGCTATTCAGGAAAAAGGAAATGCCACACCCGTAAAATCGGTATCGGACAGGACGGTTTCAGGATTGCAGCAACCTATGAGCAACAGCGAATTTATCGCCGAATACAGTAAGCCACGCAATTACGGGTTTAATACGGCGGTCGGTAGTAGCTATTCGATGGGAAAGAACACTATCCGGGCGTGTGTGCATAACGACCAAACACTTATGGACGGGCAGACCGTCAAACTGCGGTTGTTAGAACCTTTGCAAGCAGGGAACGTGATTGTCCCGAAAAACAGCCTTGTTTCAGGAAGTGCCAAAGTGCAGGGGGAACGGCTCGACATACTGGTTTCCTCGCTCGAATATGCGGGTAACATCATTCCGGTGGAACTTGCCGTGTACGACAGTGACGGGCAAAAGGGGCTTTCCGTCCCCTCGTCACTGGAACAGGAAGCAGCCAAAGAAGCGATGGCGAACATCGGTGCGGGACTGGGTACGAGCATTTCCTTTGCGCAAAGTGCCGGGCAGCAGGTCGCAATGGATATTACAAGGGGCTTGATGCAGGGCGGTTCGCAATATCTTGCCAAGAAGTTCAGAACGGTAAAAGTACACCTGAAAGCGAATTATCAGGTGATGCTTTACGCCAAACAACAGTAATTCATTTATCAACCATAAAAATTTCAATTTAAAATGAAAAAGTTAATGATTTTATTCGCTCTTATCATGGGCGTGGTTTCTGTGAAAGCACAAAGTAACGATTTGTATCAAGGCATTACTAAAAAGCTGCCTTACCGCCAAATGGTGACACCTTACGGCGTACAGGTGACGTTTGCCAAAACGGTACATATCATTTTCCCGTCTGCCGTTAAGTACGTGGACTTAGGCAGTAACTACATTATTGCCGGAAAAGCGGACGGGGCGGAAAATGTTGTCAGGGTCAAGGCTACGACAGAGGGCTTTCCCGGTGAAACGAATTTTTCCGTTATCTGTGAGGATGGCAGCTTTTACAGTTTTAACGCAAAATACGCACACGAACCGGAAATGCTGAATATCGAAATGAAAGACTTCTTGGAGAATGAGGACACAACAGATTTCAGCCATACCCGGATGAACATCTATTTCCGTGAACTGGGTAACGAAAGTCCGCTTTTGGTAAAGCTGATTATGCAGTCCATCTACAAGAACAATGACCGGGAAATAAAGCATTTGGGATGCAAGCGGTTCGGAGTGCAGTTCTTGGTAAAGGGGATTTATTCGCATAACGGGCTGTTCTACATACACACACAAACAAGGAACAGTTCAAACGTGCCGTTTGATACCGACTTTATCCGTTTCAAGATTGTGGATAAAAAGGTAGCCAAAAGAACGGCAATTCAGGAAACCGTTATCGACCCGGTGAGGAGCTATAACGAGATACTGGTTATCGGCGGTAAAAGTACCGTCCGCACCGTGTACACCGTTCCGCAGTTCACTATCCCTGACGATAAGATATTAGTCATTGAACTGGTGGAAAAGAACGGGGGCAGACACCAAACTATCCGGGTGGAGAACTCCGACATCGTAGCTGCCAAAGTGATTAACGAACTTAAAATCAAATGAACATGAAAAGGATATGTTGTATTATATCCCTTTTTGTGCTGTGCCTGACTTTCAGCCGGGCACACGCACAAAGATGTCTGCCGGGAATGAAAGGCTTGCAGGTTACGGGCGGCATGGCGGACGGTGTTCACTGGAACAGTAAAAGTGATTTTGCCTATTACTTCGGGGCGGCTCTTTCCACCTATACCAAAAACGGGAACAGGTGGGTTGTCGGCGGGGAATACCTCGAAAAGCATTACCCCTATAAGGATTTGCAAATACCAGTCAGCCAGTTTACAGGCGAGGGCGGTTATTATCTGAATTTCCTTTCAGACCGGAAGAAAACCTTTTTTCTTTCGCTGGGATTGTCTGCCCTTGCCGGGTACGAAACAAGTAATTGGGGTGACAAGCTGCTGCCTGATTGCTCTACCCTGACCGATAAGGACGGTTTTGTCTATGGCGGTGCGCTGACGCTGGAACTGGAGAGTTATATTACTGACCGGGTGATATTCCTGATTAACGCACGGGAAAGATGCCTGTTCGGTTCTTCCGTTGGCAAGTTCCATACACAGTTCGGTATCGGTCTAAAGATAATCATGTGATAAACTAACCTATTATATATAATGTATATGAGAAAGATTTTAAGCCGTATTTTGATGGGCTGCTATGTAATGGCCGCCATCTTATTTGTGGGTGCGTGTAATGACGATGTGGATATACAGCAGTCTTACCCGTTTCGTATCGAAACGATGCCAGTGCCAAAAAAATTAAAAGTGGGTGAAACGGCGGAAATACGCTGCCAGCTTCACCGGGACGGGCGGTTTGAGGAAACAAAGTATTTCATTCGTTATTTCCAGCCGGACGGGGCGGGAATGCTGAAAATGTCCGATGGGACGGTTTTACTGCCGAATGACCTATACCCGCTTCCGGGTGAAACATTCCGGCTTTACTATACTTCTGCATCGACCGACCAACAAACGGTAGATGTGTATTTTCAGGATAGTTTCGGGCAGGTGCAACAACTTGCATTTTCGTTCAATAATGACAGTAGCGAGGAAAAAGAACCGAAATAGCTATGTGAGCATTCATCGGCATATATACCTTGGTAATCATTCTATTTTCCGCCACGACAATTTTATCGGCTGTTTTTCAGCCG
>CAQBGY010000100.1 GCA_948759685.1 uncultured Eubacterium sp. | reverse complement strand
AAAGGTGGGCAAATCTTGCGTGGCCAAAAGGGTCAAAGTTGAGTGGCTTTTCCAATTGACCGCCGAAGCTCTTCCTTTGAAAGGACTGACCATGTTGGATGATATTGTCAGCGAAGTCAAGCGAAGGGTAAATCCTAAGTTGGAATTGGGCGGTGTGTTCTTCACTCGGTTTAATAACCGCAAACTCAATAAGGAAGTTATGAATATGGTGAAGAACCGGTATGGAGATAAGGTGTTTCAGACGAAAATCCGAGAGAACATTGCCATTGCTGAAATGCCGTTATCCGGTCAGACCCTCTTTGAATATGACCCGAAGAGCAATGGTGCTGCTGACTATAAGACGCTCACAGAGGAAATAATCAGTCGGGAAGAAAATAGGTAAACTATGTTACTATATGACTTATTGCAAAGGTTATTTGTAGTATAGTAACCAAATCGGCAAGTAATAAAATCAGTAAATCAGAAACTCAACAAATAAACCAATAAATGTATGGCAAAGAAAAATTTAACCTTATTGATGGATGGTTTCATAGGCGAAGCCCAAACATCATCAGCCACTCAACAACAGTCTATACAAGGGAAATCTGTCGCTCAGGAAGAAAGTCAGGATGCTAAACCTCAGAACAACGAAGTGAACCATGTAAAGGAAACTTTATCAGTGGAAACAGAGACTACCGAACAGATGAAATCCAGACTGGAAGCCAAGCGCAAAGAAAATGTGGGTCGTCCTAAGAAGGGTGAAGCCGCCAAAATTGCGAAGAAGTCTCAAGAAGTTCGGGCTACCTTTATTGTGGATGCGGATTTACTTCGTAAAGTGAAGTATATTTCCCTTGTTGAAGGTTTGCTTTTAAAGGATGTAATTGCGGAAGCATTAAACGCTTACGTTAATAAATGGGAAGAGGTGAACCGAAAAATCAGGCTACCAAAGGTAAAGTAGGAATATGTAATCTGCAAGTTTTAGACCCTTAAGATAAAAAACTTGCAGATTTAGAAGGTTTCATAGACAATCAGAGTAATATTGATCTTAAATTGGATTAAATTACTCAAAATTAATTTTGTCCCAAAATCTTTATCTTAGAGATAAAAATTCAGTTTTCAAAACAGTAAGTAACTCTGTTCTCCCAGATGTTTCTTGAATTATATTGAATAACTCATTGTCCAAATAAGCATATTTTATTTCCCTTTTCATTCTTCCCAATGAAGCTGTCTCTCCTGGTTTTACAAGTCTATCAATATCAGCCAAAGTATGAATGGGGTAAAAATGCCAAAATGGTTCCTTCTTCATATGCCAAAATGGAGTCCAAACAGTAGGTGGCGTAGAATCAACAAACACCTTCCAGTTATATTCAAACGCTGTGCAGATAGTGTTATCAAGCCTTATCCTATTATCTACAATATATCCACACCGAACAAGATCCATCACGCTAATTAACAAGATGGCCTTGTTCGGAAATTTCCGTCCATCTACTATCTTAACATGTAGATTCAAAAAAGCATTTTTATATAAAACTATATTATTCAGCATTTGATAATAGCTCTGTTTGAGCAAGTGATTCCTTATTATTCTTTGGTAACTCCTGAAGAATGTCTACAAATACAAATGGAGAATTGAATAACATCTTCTCATTATCCCATTTGTCTTGAAGGTAAATCAATCCTATGTTTGCATATGCCTCCATTTCTCGAATAAGCATAGTAATAAAGTTTGATACATTTTCCTCAGAACTATTTTCTAATGACAACCAGTTCCAAGAGAAGTTATCAAACTTCTCTGTACGGTTTAGCAGAGTCATTAAGATGAAATCTCTGATTGGCGTTGGTTTCCAATGTGAGATATCTGCAAACTCTACTTTCTTGTCCTCGTTAGTGAGGGGTGTTTTCTTGCCTAATCTAAGACCTATTATATAAGCATACATAAAGGTTTGATAGAAAGCGCCAAAGGTGGAAAAATCTCCTTTACCCGTCAAATCTCCTTTTATAGAGATACGCTCCATCAAAGGCTTAAATTTCTCGCTGTATCTAGGCTTTCTTCCAAAGATAGCCTCTCTTAATTCTTGGTGATTCATATATTACTCAAAATAACATTTGTGTGACGTTACGAGCCCTGTTGTATCTGCTCGATCTTCTATTACGTTGACATAGAATGTTCCAGGTATTTTACCATTCTTCATCTCTTCTAGAATTCTTCTACCAAAAGGAGTTAACAAATCTTTTGCAGTAGGGTCATATAGTTCTTTAATCATGATAATGCTTTGACTAAAAACTCCTGGGGCAACTTTGAAGAAATTATTGACAAAGTTTTCACCAAATTCAGAGAAGGGAGCATCTGAGATAAAGGGATAGTCGAATTTTTTTTCATCTCCGATCTTTGATGAAATGATGGCCATCACAATTGCAAGCTGCTTCATTCTTTGGAATCCTGTACCTAAACCTGTAATTTCGCCATTCTGCACATCACGGATAGAAACATTTACCACATCGTGATTGCGTTCAAAAAGTAATTTACCGCCGGAAGATTGGTTGCCAGTAGTCAAAGCAATATACTTTTCATTAGCTTCTTTTGCCAAAGCAGTAATTGTACGGTCATAAATGTCATCCTTAGTTTTAACAATAACATCATTTATTTTTTTCATCAAATCCGCAAAATCTTCGTACTTTTGGACTGACATATCCTTCTTGTATGAGGACAATTTTTGATTAATAACGTCCAATGAATTATTCCACGTTGCAACCATACGTTGCTTTTCACTTATTTCTCGTTCTTTAGTTGCTATGGTCGTATTAACGATATCATAGTCTTTGATGATAGCTTTATCGTTAAATGAAGAATTATCTGCGTTTCCGCCAGCATTGTTTAACTCTGTGAAAATCTCTTCACGTTTTTCTTCCAATTTTTCAAGATGTTCTTTCTCCTCGTCAAGTTTGTCTTTCAAGGCTTCTATCCTTGATTCTATTAGTGGAATATTGCGTGAATATGAACTGGCAGATTTTTGCAATGTTCCATAAAAATGACCGAAATCATTTCGGTTTGTACTAACTTTCTTGGGGCGATCCAGAATAAGTTTGATATGTTCCCATGCCTTAGAGTGCTTTGCGGCGGGTTGACCACACACCTCGCATACTTCATTTTTAAGCATACGTTCCAAAGATGAACTATCGGGAGAACCTTCTGGTAACATTATAACCAACGCTCCATCATTGTTCATTTGTGCCAAATCGCCAATATGCTTCTCTCTTCTAGTATCAAAAGTATCAAGCTCATCCTCCAATCCTATTAGAAGCCAAGGATTCTCTTCATCGAAGATTTTTTTTGTAATTGAGGTCTCAATCCTCTCGATTGACTTTTTTTGATTGTCTATCTGGATTCGAATATTATCCAATTGTGAGCGGATTTCAATTCTTTTGCTTGAATTACTGATAAAAGCATCTAACTCTTCCTTCTTCCTTTTTGCTGCATTAAGCTCGTCCTTTGCATTTTCAATTGCAGTCAGAGTGGATTCAATATTAGCGACAAATTGATTTCGTTTTTCTTTGTCTCTTTTTCGTTCCAAATCAAACTTGGAATTCTCAGAATCTTCCATTTGAAACAGACTATATGCTTTTTGAGCCATCTTTTTGGAAATATCACAGATGCCTTTCAAAACGGAAATGCCAGCTAACGTATCAATGGTATCAGCTAAAGCTTTTTTTGACGATAAATCAACAAGCCTGTCCATTGACTCACCTTGTAACAATGCATAGTTACGTAGAGCAAGAGGTATGAATACTTTGTTGATTATGCTCATCTGCTCGCCTTTGTCAAGAATAGGTGTGTCAGCATTATTAACTGTCTCCATGATATCCAATCTTGATTCCTCATGAATTAATTCTCCTTTCTTATGACAGAACAAGGCATACTTCTCCATAGTATACTTAGTGTCACTATTAGTAAAGATGACTCTGAATCCAACCTTGAATTCATAATCTTCAGCCTTTGCTTTGCCGGAAGCCATCTTAAACAGTGACTCATTCGCATCACAAAAAGCCTTAATATCTGAATCGTACACTTGGTCACGGAGTAACCACATAAAACCATTGTAAAACTTTGACTTACCCATATTATTATCGGCATTGACAATGTTTATACCTGGTTTGAATTTGTACTCGTTGTGTTCGTAACTTCCATAGTAGTTGTAGAAATTCTCGAACGCAACAGAATTAATAATTGTTGCCATAATTATAAGTCAAATATCTTCTTTATGTTTTTAAACAAGGCATCATCAGACGTATGCCGAATTTGCGCATCAATAATACTTTGCACTACTGAAATTTCAGGGTGCTGAGAAGAACTCTCATAATCTTCATGAATCTCTTCACCTGAAGAAACTCCAAGAAGTTCTTTCATTTGCGGAGATTTAAGGATTTCTTTGAAAATTTCTTTACCGTCCATATCTTAAAAATTATTATTGTTCAATCTTTTCTAGTAATTCAGACCATACTATGCCGAAATGATGAGCAAGATCATTAAGAATCTCAAACGCTCCATTATTGGCATGGCAATTCATTGACAGGCTTGCGAAATATGCTACTCTTTTTAATTCAGACTTAACCATATTCCGTTCCATCTGCCCAAAACTATCTTCTCGGTTAATTGTTGCTGGTATTACCACTATATCATAGATATAACTAAACATCTTATCGGGGTGGTTACGCAGCAAACGGCCACGACGCTGGATAAATTCTCGTGGATTGCCAGTGCTCGATGTAAATATGCCACGTTCAGCCCTTGGAATATCCACACCTTCATCTAAACACTTCATAGCAAATAAAATGTCCAGATTGCCATCAGCAAATGATTTCAGCAAAAGCGAACGTTTATCCTTTGAGTCCATGCCTGTAAATGTGTTGCAACGCTTATTGGGATACATCATCTTCGCTTCATTTAACAATCTTTGGATAAATGACATATCATCTTCTTCTGTCAATATCACCTCATCATCAATGCCCATCTTTTCATATTTGCCTTGTGGGGCATATACGAATGTGTATCTTAGGTCATCTTTTCCAATCTCAGAAATTATTTCACGAAAAACATTTAATTTATCGGAGCACTTGTGAATAATACGCTTTCTATTCATCAAGAGCATTTCAGCTTCTTGTTTGTTCTTAAATTTTCCATTTTCGCTATCCCATAATTGTGCAAGCCTCTTTGATATACGGCTATATAATCTCATTTCACCGTCATTTAAGTATGCTAATTTAGGATAATAATAGTATTTACATAACCTGCCCTCATTAATAGCTTTACTCATAGGAAATGAATACACATACGGATGGCTGTCATTGAAGAATGATGCTATATCCTTACTGCCTTCTTCGTCATAAATCCTCTCAGGAGTGGCAGACAGAGCTATTCTACGCCTAACTTTTAGATTGCGAAAACACTCCTTGACCGATTTTCCTCCTATATTATGTGCTTCATCAGCTATGAGAATCATATTTTCCGAAAGTATGGGTAAAAGATACTGGAAATCTTTGTTTACAAATGAATCATACGTTGAAACAATTGCATAATTTACAGTTTTCTTTCTTTTGACTTTTTGGGATATATCCATTAACTCTTTCCTCCAAGAAGCATTCTGTGATGACACATTTATAGACTTCTTAAAGTTGAACCCTTTTAGTTCTTCTTGCCATTGAGCTACTAAGTCTAGCGAAGGCACAAGTATCAGCAAGTTGTAAAACTTATCCTCGTTATATTCATGTAATGCACAATTTAACGAGGTAATAGTTTTACCTGTACCCGTTGCCATCGCAAATATTCCTTGCTTACCATTTTCTACCCAAGCCTTATATGCCTCTTCTTGATATGGCCTAGCTCCATCTTTGTATTTCAATGGGAAATGAGGAGCATCATTTGAAACCGACTTCATTTGCACATTATATATGGCTAAAAATTCTTTTTCTTTGCGTAGAAGATTTTCCGGGTCTTGATTCGGATACGTTGTCATGATGTTATTGCAGAAATGCTTAGCATTATAAATCTTAACTCCTTCGCACTCACCGTTCCACACCTTGTGAAAATGTTGTTCTAAAGATAAGACCTTTTCTCGGCTGTCATCACCTTTCCAAGAACAGGTACACTCTATGGTTTCAAGGTTGCCTAAGATTGCTGAAGCGGTTAGATTCATTGAGCCAGTAAAATGAATTCTATTACCAACTTCATCTGTAAAAATGCCATATTTTTCATGAGGAAGTCCGCCATCCGCTAGAACGATAATTTTTATATTTACCCTATTGGTTGCAATTAGATAAGCCAAACATTTAAAGAAATGTTCATCACGTTGATCGAATGTTTTCTTTAGGCTAGTGAAAGATGTTACGAGTTCGTCATCAAACTTTTCATCATAATCACCCTTTAACAGAGCATAGTCGTCAATGCTGACGTACTTGTTTATGTACAAATTCATACACCCATTGTTTACGATGAATTGTGCCATCCCGAGTGAAAGTACATTGAAACTGGCTGAACTGAAATAGCCCAAGCCCAAATCTAATCTGATGCTATTACCTAGAGCCTGCAAGCAAAACTCTATTGGTCTATGCAAATCAGACTTGGAATATATATGATGAAAAGTTATATCTGCTAGCATTCCTTACAACAATTTACATAATTCGATATACATTTTTTCTCTGTTCGGTGATAGATTTCCTTCTATGAAATCATTCACACATCTTTCAAACCAACTATAAAGTGGTTTTTCGTAGGGATTATCTCTCTGAGGTTTGCGACCAGAATTCTGCAAAAACGCCCTATAGTTTCTATAAAATTCATTCCATTCGTTATCACGCCGAGTTACAGGATAATCCTTGTATTGTTCTTGTATACGCTTAATTTCGGCACGTTGCTCGTCATTGAGTTCATCGCTCTTTACAATACGCCTCCACCAAGTATAAAGACTATTTTCAGTAGCATTATCCGATTGATTAAAAGGAAAATGTAAGTTTTCTCTTAAGAAAATTTCGATTTCATTTACTCTCAGCGCAAAGCTTCTTCTTTTTTCAGGAATACTATACCATGCTGCATAGGTTTTATCTTTCAAACCGTATAGGCCACCACTGAATTGAACAAACTGATCACCACTTCCCATTGAAGAGCGTATGCTACTTTCTGTGGTGTCTCTATATTGTTGAACATATTCCACAATTTTAGCGGCCGGTTGTGGGTCATCAAACTTTGATAAATACTGTACGATTATATCACGAATACTTCCAATCTTAATGTGCTTCCATTCCAATAAGCCAACAAGACTAGCTTTTCCAATCATACATATACGAGGGTCGCTAGCAACCAAAGTTCTTACTCTATCTGATGATTTATACCTGTTGGGATAAATTTTATTTAATTCAGTAAATATATCATCTGGAGTCATAGGATTACCATTTTGATGCAAAATCTCGTAAATGATATCTGTAACATTAATAATCTTTTTGCTCTCTAATGTAAATTGAAAACACTCATTAGGTATCTTACCGCATTCTTGAATCAGGATATGCGATAATATCTCAGAAATGACATAGACCTTTTCTGTATCAAAATCGTTCCACTCAAAGAGAAATGTGTCAATTGTCAACTGTTCAGCATCAATTTCTACATCTTCAGTTAAGTTACTCTCTGTTTCATCTATTAGTGAAGGTATCTTGCTGAAATTAAAGGCGTCAGCATATTCACATCTAATCAAATATGTGTTATTCCATATTTGCTTAGCCCTTGTGGGAAGCGAAATTATCTCACGCCCAACAAGTGAATACTCGTTTGCCAATAAGATACTTAAAATAAAGAAACAAAATTCCTGTGAAAAGTTGCATTTTTCTTCCACTATGTATGGGTACACTATACCCATCTCCAGCAAATTATTGCAGGAGATAGCCTTAGTGAGATATTGCCATTCTTCAGTTTTTGCAATAATTTTTGTAAGATTTATGCTTGACGAAGACAATTCTTTATCATTAATCTCATGGAAATTCTCAATATGTTTAACACATAACTGGCGACACCTTTCCCTTGTTATACTATATTTTTCGGCTAATTCATCTAAAGTTTTTATTTCTGCTCCAGCAAACAGGGGAAGACATGATTTAAAGATATTCCATCCTTTATCAACCTGTTTGTTTAACCAATTCTCCAAAATATGGAACATGGGTAAATGTCTATTTTTTAGGAAATACTGACATGAAAAATCATCCCAACAGTAATCAAAAAACATTTCATATTCCATAATTTGAAGTTTTTCTGGCGATATTTCGTCCGATGGCTTTAGCTTTGCTTTCTCTGCATATTCTTTCAGTTTTTGTACAACAGTCAATATTTCCTCTGACGATTTTTTACCGATATTCTTGATATCCATAATGTTCTTGTTCTTATGGACAAAATCCTCAATAAAATCCCCTGTATAACTGTTAATTGCATTCTTTGCTCGAACAGATAGTTTTTGAGTGAATCCATATAGCATCTTACTCAATATTGCATATTGAGTATCGCCTATTATTTCTTGTAAGGAAAGATTTTGCAAAAGCTGTTGTTGCTGTATCTCTTCAGAGATAGCAGTAACAATACCTTCAACAGATTTTAATTTGGCATCAGGATAATCAATACTATTAATTACATGATCAATCAACAACTGCCTAATTTGTCTGAAATCATAAACAGCCTTCTTGCCAAAATTTCGGATAGATAGTAGTTTCTCCTCTTTTGCAAATAAATAGTTTACATAAAACATGTGGTATCCTACCGATTTGACACAATTGGCTATACGTATAGAAACATTCGCCAACTGACTTTCGAAATACGATTTGAATGGTTCAAATTCTTCATCTGTCAATTGACTGAGTATGAACACATATTTTTTATAAACAGTGTTCTCTAATGACACTGCATTTGGGTCAATAGTACATTGAGGCATTCGAGTGCTTGGAAGCTGAACTGAGTACAAATCAGAATTCTCTCTTACTATAGGATTTTCAGCAGTTTTAATAATATCTAAATAGCTATTATAAGACATAGATTCCAAAGGTGTTAGATTTAGTTCAACTTTACCAGTAGTGAATAATTGAACAAAAGAATTCTCATATTTAATAATAAAGTCCATTATAGCATCAATATTGTCAATATTGATAAATGCTTTGGTACTAAGACTGTTTTTATTGTTAAAGACGTAATTTAACAGGAAAAACTTAGAACCTGTACTTGACAAGAAATCATTTACTTTTTCTCCCGAAGATAACCGTAAGGTTTCCAAAAGCTCATATGGACGTTTATCATCGTTAAATAGACATTCTTCCATCTGCTCTAGTCCACAAATAGCCTCATATGTTGCATCATCTTCAAACAATTGCTTAATCTCTGTTGCAATATTGTCAGGATATAATAAGTACTCATTTAAGTCCAGTTCATGGAAACGGGCTTTAGGCTTAAGCATAGAATAGGCCTCTGCAGATATATAACCTGCAGTCATAATCTTGTAGAAGTTTATATTCGATGCTCTTAGCATATTTCGTTCAATCCCAATTCAATTTTATCAAATAAGTAGTCAAACCCTATCAAATTAGGATTATCTTTTACATCTCTCATGATTAGTTCCAAGCCATCATCTAGGTGGAGCTTAAAATATCTAGGCAAATCTTTATCTGACATTCTGATGCTATAATGTTTGCACATGATTGCTGCATAGACTGGATACAGACTGCCGAAAAGAACATTCTTTGTGTATTCTTTCCCTCCAGAGTCCTTTATGTCTAAAGGCGAAAATTTAGTGCCGCTCTGCAGAGAATAAGTTATAGCTATTCTCGCTATTACATTCTCTGCTCCTAAGCCAAACTTTCGTGTCAAGATTGTTACGGCCTCTTTATTCTTTGCGCTTGTTTTTATCTGCGTAAGTAACTATTCAGCGAGAACAAAGGATACGAAGAATTAGCCCGTCAGTTTAGA
>CAQBGY010000099.1:401-9976 GCA_948759685.1 uncultured Eubacterium sp. | reverse complement strand
TGTGATTCAAGACGTGCAGCCGCAGATTATAAACGTCTATTTGACAGACTTATTGCAGATAACTATGATGGCAAAATCAAGACATTGGTGGCTTTCTCAGGCGAAGTGGAAGATAGTCACGGACGTAAATGCACAGAAGCGAACATGAATGATGGTAACGTTTTTGATGACGGCATTCGTGAGAAGTTTAAAGAAGATGATTACAAGATTCTTATTGTTGCAGAGAAGTTCCAGACAGGTTTTGACCAGCCATTGCTCCATACGATGTATGTAGACCGCGTTTTGGGTGGCATACAATGTATTCAGACATTGTCTCGTCTGAATCGTTGTTACCCTGGAAAGGAAGATACAATGGTTATAGATTTTAGAAACGATCATGCGAAAGTACAGAAAGCTTTTCAAGATTATTACACTGAAACGACTCTTGAAGGCGAAGTGGATACACAGCGTATTTATACACTTAAACATGATATTGAGCAGTGGAATATTTTCAACGAAACAGAAGTTGATGCTGTAGCCAAGGCATTAGTCACCAGTAACGGAGTGAGCGGTGTGCCAACTATTCTTAAGCGGATAGTTGATGAAAGAGTTATGCCGCTTGACGATAATGAAAAAGACCGTTATCGTAAAACGGTTTCACGTTACGTTCGCCAATATGGTTTCTTAGCTCAGTTAATTGACTTCACTGATCCTGATTTGGAGCGATTTTACATCTTTTGTAAGATTTTCTACAAGTTCTTGCCTTATACAAAAGAGACACTTCCGATGGAGATTTTGGATTTGATAGACCTTGATAAGTTGCGCATTCAAATGTCGTATGAAGGACAATTAGAATTAAAAGATGAGGAACAAACACTTCGTTCTTCGCGAATAGGAGAACCTGGACAAAAGAGACCAGATAATGAGTTACCAGTATCAGAGATATTGAATATGGCTAATAGTCCATTTGCCGGATTATTAAACGAAAATGACAAAGTACTTCGACAGATTTGGGATGAAATTCTTTCAGATCCAGAAGTAGTAGATGCTTTCCATGCAGGGAACAGTTATGATATTTTAATTAATATCGTTAGAGAGAAGTTTGATGAGAAAATAGCTTTGGAAATTGAAAGATATTATAATTTTGCAGAAGTCCTGGAAAAGGAACAAGCTTTCAGTCTTACACTTGTCCGTAAATTTGTTGATGCTTTGGCAGAAAGAACAGCGAGAAATTCCAATTTCCCTTATGATGAAGAACAGTTGAAAGAGATTCTTTGCACTGTTCTAAAAGATGAATTTGAAGTTATTAAAAACAGGCTGCGTAATATTAAAGAAATTGTGGACACATTTTTCTTCACTCTCAATGAAACCAGTATACCACAACTTGATGGCGTTGATGGCCTGATTAAGACCGCATTGAATAACGTATTTGTAAATACAACGATTGGTTTGTTGGAGAAGCGAACTTATTTCAATTCTCTGGTAGCAAAATATGAAGCATACTTGAAAAAGTTATATTACTTGATCAACGAAGATGATGTGCCTCGCAACCCGAATACACCGGATAAAACTCCAGGATTATCTGAATGTATATTTGCATTTCCTTGTTTGAAGAAGCTCAAATATAGTGATGACGAATGTGAACAAAAATTCAAGGACTACCTTGATTTATTGAGGCAGTGGCGTAACGATGAAGCACATCTTTCTCCAAATGCAACGGAAGAGGAGATTGACGCTGCATTAAAAGTGGTCACATCCATGTATCTTTATGTAGTTGGTAATAATATAACTGATTTGGAAAGTGCAGGGAAATAATAAAATGGCTTTGAGTAAAAAATACTGTATTAATAATGTTGAGTAAAGCTGGAAGCTGTGCTGAATAAATATAAATGGAGTTATAGGTGTTGATTTTTTCAGAAAAGAAAATCAACACCTATAATCTGTTTTTTCGTAATGAGGCAAAATGATTCTCCAAGTACATAGCGCGCAATATTAAATATTACATTTAAAGGAAATGGCATAAACTTTTTCTTGCTATGCAAAAAGAATGCATAGATGATATATTACTTTGCAATCAGAAAGAACGAAATTTAATATATCTAAATTAGTTTCAGCGTATGAAAGAGTTAAAATGTCCACAATGCGGTAGTGTATTTTCAGTTGATGAAGCAGATTATGCTTCAATAGTAAGTCAGGTTAAAACTCAGGAATTTGATGCCGAGATAAAAGCTCGTCTTTCCGAAATTCAAAAACAGAGTGAAGTAAAGCAAGAAGCTGAATCACTTAAGCTTACCCATAATTTTCAGGATAAACTAAATGCTAAAGATTTAGAACTTTCACAAAAGGAAAATGAAATTGTAAAACTCAAAGCACAGTTGGATAGTTTTAATCAAACTAAACAACTTGAGATTAATGCAGAACGCTTAAAGGCTAACGAAGAGATTGCAAAATTAAAATCTGTTATTGAGCAGAATGAGAATAAAGTTCGTGTTGCCATACTTGAAGAACAGAACAAAGCAAAGGACATTATTCAAGAAAAGGAAAACACACTTATTGAACTTCGTAGTCAGATTGATGTAACACAGAAGGAGGCGACAATCCGTGAAAAAAACATCAAGGAGGATTATGAACGTCAGCTTAAGCAAAAGCAGGAACTAGTAGACTATTATAAAGATCTCAAAGCTAAGCTGTCCACAAAGATGATCGGGGAGTCATTGGAGGTTCATTGTAGCAATGAGTTTAACCGTGTTCGTACAACTATGTTTCCCAATGCTTATTTCGACAAAGACAACGATTCCAGTCAAGGAAGCAAAGGGGATTTCATTTTCCGTGATTATGCTGATGACCTTGAGTACATATCAATAATGTTCGAGATGAAGAACGAAATGGATGAAACGGCAACAAAGCATAAGAATGAAGATTTTCTTGCAAAATTGGATAAGGACAGGCGTGATAAAGGTTGTGAGTATGCGGTTCTTGTATCATTATTGGAACCTGATAATGATTTTTATAATGAGGGAATTGTTGATGTGTCCTACCGCTATCCTAAAATGTTTGTGGTTCGTCCCCAGTTCTTCATGCCTTTGATTTCATTACTCACACAAGCCTCAAGAAAGAGCGTTGAATATCAACGTGAACTCATTATGGCAAGACAGCAAAGTATTGATGTCACCAATTTTGAGAACAAGTTGAATGACTTCAGGAATAAGTTTGGAAACCACTACCAGCGTGCAAGCGATAAGTTCAACAAGGCTATTGAGGAGATTGACAAGACAATCAAGTCTCTTCAGAAGATGAAAGAGGATTTGTTAAGTTCAGAAAACTACCTCAGATTAGCAAACAATGATACGGAAGACTTGTCTATCAAAAAACTCACCCGCGGTAATCCTACTATGAAACAGAAGTTTGAAGAAGCAAGAACAATGGCTAAAGAGAATATATCTGGCGATGGGAACAATTGACCTGTGTCGCTTAGTCATGGTATCATATTGGCGCAAGTATAAAACTGATAATCTCCCAGTATTAATTTAATTAGTATATAAATTTTAGTTTTCAAGTATGAGTAATACATATATTCCTAAAAGTGTACAGCATGAAGTATGGTGGAAAGCTGCTGGACGATGCGAATTTAAAGGGTGTAATAAACCCTTATACAAACATGGCGTTACATTGGACGAATGTAAGATTTCTGAGTTGGCACACATTATCGGCGATTCAGAAAATGGTCCTCGTGGAGATAAAAAATTGTCGAAAGTATTAGCAAAGGATCCTAAGAATATTATGCTGATGTGTCCTGAATGCCACAAGTATATTGACAATGAAGGAAAAGATAAGTATACAGCTGAAATGCTTTTTGATATGAAAAAAAGGCATGAAGACCGAATTGCTAGACTGACTGCATTAGGTGAGGATTTACAAGCTCATGCAGTTACATATGGTTCAAAAATTGGGAACCATCAGCCTGACTTCTCCTTTCCTCAAATCCAAGATGCTTTGTTACCAGACTTTTATCCAGTGAATGATATGCCCATAGATTTAGGTGGAAATTGGCCTACTGCAAAAGAATGGGATGAATATTGGAAAAGAGAAGTTGAAAATCTTGAATATAACTGTAAGGATAAGATATTAGACAAAATAGACAGATGGGAATATAAACGTATTGCTCTCTTTGGTTTTGCTCCTATGCCTTTACTAGTTAAACTTGGAACTATGTTAAATAACAAACACGAAGTTGTTGTTTATCAGAAGCAACGTTCTGGCGGTTGGAAATGGTTACAAGAGAAAATACATACAGATTATATTATCAATAGACCTGAAGATCCTCGGTTAAAACCTGTATTGGTTCTATCATTAAGTTTTCCTATCGCAGAAAGGATAAAGAAACATAATCCTAATGCAAGTATTTGGGAGATGACTATTGATACGCCTAATCCTGAATTTTTAAAATCAAAACAGCAACTTTATGATTTTGGCCGCCAAATTGAGTTGCTTCTGGATGACATTACTAAGGCTTCCAACGATCAACCCTTGGATCTTTACCTTTCTGTGCCAGTTGCTTGTGCTATTGAGTTTGGTAGAGTCTGGATGCAGAAAGCAAATAGTCCATTGAGGATATATGATTTGGACAAACAAGTGGATAAAATTGATAAATTAGCAGTAACAATAGAAAATAAAAAATAATGATAGAAACGTTATCTTTTGAGAAGAAAAGGGAACTTAACAAGTTGTTCCTTAGTGTGGCAGAGAATCTTGATATTACTGAAACTCAGTTTAATAATCTCACAAGAAGTTATAATGCCGTAGGAAAGTACTTGGAGGATGATCCGAATTTTAAGGATTATCATCCGGTAGTTACACCACAGGGCTCCTTAAGATTAGGAACTATTATCCAGCCTATCACTGAGGATGGAGATCTTGATGTGGACTTGGTGTATCGTTTGATTGAGAAACATCCAAACTGGACGCAGAAACATATCAAACAGATGGTCGGACTGCGCTTGAGAACTCATGGTGTTTACTCCGATATGCTCGATAAAAAGGAAGGTCGCCGATGTTGGACCCTACTATATCGTCAAGACTCTGACAATGTAAAGGAACGCTACCATATGGACATTTTACCTTGTGTAGCTGATTCCAAGTTCAATTCTAATATGGAATTATATAGGAGCAAATCTTTCTCATCAATCAAACTGGATAATATTGCCATTCGAATTACAGACAATAAAGCCCCAAACTATGACAATAGCACTCTTATAATTGATTGGCTGAAGAGTAATCCTGATGGCTATGCAATGTGGTTTGCAGACCGCTGTAAATATTATACAGAAAAAAGAGAAAATATTACTGATACCATTATGCCAATTGGTAAGTATATCAAAAACAAATCTGTTTTGCAGAGAATTGTACAGATTCTCAAAAGGCATCGTGATATAATGTTCAAAGATGACGAAGATAAACCAATTTCTATTATCATTACTACTTTAGCAGCAAGGGCGTACAAAGGTGAAGATTCACTTCTAGAAGGTCTTGTAAATGTTATATCTACAATGGAAAACTATATAACAAAAGACCAGTCAGGTAATTACGTTATCAGTAATCCAACCAATTCAGAGGAGAATTTTGCAGATAAGTGGCCTACACACCCAAAAAGAAAAGAAAATTTCTTTAGGTGGTTGAGACAGGTTAAATCCGACGTGAATAGTATCATTAGTGCAACGGGAATAGAATTGAGAGAAAATGTGGGACGTTCATTTGGTGATGCCTTCTCCAAAAAATTGTTCAATTTACTAACTGAACAGCATAAGGTTTCTGCGATTAACGGGGGGATTAAAATTGCATCGACCGGAGCTTTGGGCAGTATAGGTAAAACATTAAACGCCAAAAACACTTTCTATGGTAAGAAATAGACGTATCACAGCTATCCAACAGGTAGCAGCATTGAAAAGCCAATATAATTCTAATAATTCACGATGGAACATAAGACCTCATGGATTCACATGGCTTTTCAATGTAACGCCTACAACCCTAAGTAATACATATACATTAAAAATAGTATACAATGAGCCGTTTTATCCTCAAGTATATGTAGTATTCCCCAAGCCTTTGCCACTAGCAGAAGGAGCAGAAAAACTTCCTCACACATATGATACTAAAAGACAACTCTTATGTTTATTCGATCCACGCCGTGGTGAGTGGAATAGTACAATGTATATTGCTAACACGATTTTTCACTGGGCAATAGAATGGCTTTATTATTATGAAAATTGGGTATATACTGGTAAGTGGATTGGAGGTGGACATGGCAACTGGGATACAGATTTTACCAATAACACAAAGGAACATGTAGAATAATAATACAAAATGGAAAAGATTATTAAAGGTGTGAAGTACTATCTTCCGAATAAATTAACTTCCGAACAAGAAACTATTTATGTTCACATCATAGATTGGAAACGCAAATATATCACCACACAAAGAGGTTTATACAGAGGACATGAATACGATGCCATTTTCCCGAGTAATACAACTATTCCAGCAATGATGTATAAACCGATAATACCATTGTTAGAGAAAATGCAACAGAGTGATTTCGCTTACAAGCCCCATAAGTTTGCCTACCATGCAATAAGTTCTCAAACTGCATGCATCAACCTTTTCATGCCATTACTTCTTTCTGAAGAAGTTAACTGCATATTACCTAAAATTCCTGGATGTCCCCCAGATTTCAGCAAAATAGCAAGAGATAAACTATTCCATGGATTCTGTTTTGAATATTGGGGTCAAGATATAAAACAAGGAGCAGGTGTCTTAAATAACCACTCCAAACGCGCTGGAACTGATGCAGATGTAGCCATTGCATACTATAACATAGAAGGTAAATTATGTCTGTGGCTGATTGAACATAAACTAAGCGAGAAAGAGTTTACAGTATGCGGAGCATACAAAAGTAAAGCAAATAGGTATAAGAAAAATTGTACTAAATGCAATCTTATGAGTATAGCCAAAGAATCTCAGAAATGCTATTATCATATGATAGGATATAAATATTGGGATATTTTAAAAAATAATCTTGATATCTTCAAAGGACCTATTGATTTTGAAGGTTGTCCTTTCAAGGATGGACTTAACCAACTATGGCGCAATCAGATGCTTGCCTTAGCCTTACAGAAAACTGGAATATATAGTATGGTAACTTTTTCAGTATGCCACCATGCAAAAAACACAATGTTAGACAAGTCAATCAATAAATACAAAGCATTGATTTGCGGAAATAGAATATTCAGTTCTTTTACCAACTATGATGTATTGAACAATGCAAACATAGATAATCCCCTATTACAGGAATGGCTTCATTGGTATAAAAAAATATATTGCTTTTAAGACTCCTATTAAACCTTAAAAGCATATATTTTATATCCAAAGTATCATATTTTAATGCATTAAAATTAAAATAAAAGCCAATATCTATATCATTACCCAATGCTGCTTCATAGAATAGTTTTATTATAGAAAGTGCTGATTATTATCTCATTATTGATTAAAATAAGTATCTTTGTATAATTAAAATTCTTGTAATCAATAGTTAAACGAGTTCATTGGTCAACAAATTAAGTAGTACCATGGCTGACAAAATCAATAAAGTAAGACAAACAATATATTTCCCTTGTAAAGTATAATAAAGTCTTTATCTATTCTTTCCACTAGTATATGTGTCATAGTTTAACAATTGTTGGACAAGCCGATAGTTGTACAAATTAAAAAAATTAAGGACAAGTATTTTCAAATGACGAAACAATAAGTATAGTATTAAATTGTCATACCATTTTTATTAAAGATATATCATTATGAATGAAGAATTTGCAGGTATTAAATACGCACAAATCAAAGAATACAGGTATGCCCGATGGTTTAATGAAGTGCAATACAATGGAAAAACACTTTCAGAATCAGAACGTAAAGAAATTATTTCTGTCATTGATTACACAATCGCACAACACTCAGAAGGACTTCCGTTGATGACAAGTATTTTGGAACATACGAAAGAAAAACATGATGAATACCACAAAGTTCATCGAACAGTTATACTCGTTTATTTATTTGTACTTATTACGATGATTGATAGTTTGGTAGCCGGAAAATACTTCATTCTTGCTGACCACGACTATGACCGAAGGTTTATGCGTGGAAAATTATTTGTAATTCTCAATGAGGGGTTCAAAAAACTCTATGGCTTTAATGAGAAATCCAATAAAAAATCAGAATGGAATAAACTCATGCCCTTAATGAAGTACTTTCCGGAAGCAATTAATCGCCAATATAAGGAGTTAACAGATCTACTCGAAAAACAATCTCAAACCTCTTCCTGGTGGAAAGATGAACGTAACTTTGAGACTCATCTTGATACTGAAAAATTATATAAATCACGACAAGAAGAAATTGTTGAAAGCAAAGTGATGATGGATTCCATGAAACTGTTTAACTCATTGATGGCTGTAAGTAATTTTTTAGGGAATATTCACACCTGTTTTTTTAACTTCCTTGTTAGAAAATATTACAGAGGTGAATTATCAGAATGAAATCACATATTCTGAAATAGAAATACTTATGAACGAAATAAAGATGATTGAAATATGAAATTTAGCTTAGACAGAATAATTATTAAAAACAGGTCATAAAATAGGTATTATAGCTTCATTAATTGGTGTCTGCGCTAAAATTGTTGTTGGTTTTCAGATTACTAGTTTTTCTGAATTTGGAAATTAAAAAAACAGATTGAGCATGTTGAAAGACAGCGTGAAGAATTAAAATCATATAAATCAACAATTGAAAAAGAAATATAAGGCAGTGCGAGATGATTCTCCTAATATATTTCTCTAAAGTCTTCTAACAGTGAGAACCAGTATTGCTGTTCCTTTCATCTGCTTCTCAAATTCCTCGTTGGCAAGTCTCAAAAAGAAATCCGCCAATGGCAGGATGTCCTCTTTACACTCGCGCAACGGTGGTATGTGCAGGGCGTATTCTTTCAGTCGCTGGTACAGGTCGGCACGGAAACGCTTTTCTGCGATGGCGGTCGGCAAGTCCTCGTTGGTGGCGTTCTGTGACACGCACGTCGGCTTTCTTGTCCCTGTTGCCGTCCATATCTGTACATTTTATATTCCAAGGCACGGAGCAGCATCTGCTGTACCTCTGTCGGAAGGTTACCTATCTCTTCAAGAAACAGCGTGCCGCCATCGGTTTCCTCCCCAAAACCTTGCTTTCTACTTTCTATCTGTATCCATGAGCTTCTCAAGTGGTTTACCCATCCGTTCTGTGCTTTCATGTCCTTGGCTTCCGCCGCCTTGCGCATTTCATTCATGTCCGCCTGTGTCGTAGTTGCCAGCTTCTCCAGTGTGTGCTGCCTATTACCGAAAGCAAACAGGGTGATAGGTTGATGCAGCTTACATATTTTTGTCCGAAACTCTGATTTTGTACAATAAAACAATTGCCACTATTAGTCCTCGTATCCTTGCATATACCATTATATTTTTTTATAATAATTGACTGGAACTAAATCTAGTGGTTCTGCAAGTTTATCTGTACTATATAAGACATAGAGA
>CAQBGY010000099.1:0-391 GCA_948759685.1 uncultured Eubacterium sp. | reverse complement strand
TTCTGTAATCGCACCTTCAAATTTTGGAATTATTACCACATCAAATTGCAATCCCTTTGCACTATGATATGTCAACACCTTTGGTAAAGTATTAGTAAAGTGAAGATTGCCTTGACCTCGCATGTCATCTGCAGCAGTCTTGCACTTGTATTCCATATTGATACCACGTTTTGTCAACGCTTCACTCATTTCAAGTACTAGCTCATTACTATAGAACAAGATCCCTATTGATTTTCCATCATATTGCTCTATAAGTTTTCCTATTGCCTCTATTTGGTCTTCATAAGAATTATAATGTATAAAATGAGGGAAATCATTTTCCTTATTTAAATATACCTTCTCTTGATATGGCATTACATTAACACCAACGTATTTTTGAGTTATTTGAGCA
>CAQBGY010000098.1 GCA_948759685.1 uncultured Eubacterium sp. | reverse complement strand
TATCGGCTGAAAAACAGCCGATAAAATTGTCGTGGCGGAAAATAGAATGATTACGTTTTTATCGATGACGATTATTCTTCATATATATTCCTTATCTCACGCCAAGGAGAAGTAGTACTGTAAGAATTAAAACACCCTTTAGGAACATATAATTTAGTATATTTAGCTTGGTCAGAATTAAAAATAGAAGCTGCGGAATATGGAGCAATCCGAGTTTTTATATGTACCTCAATATTAGCAGAACACCCCCAAAATATATTATACCCTATATTCTTTAAATTTGAACCTATATTTATTTTTTTTAGACCACAGCCCAAAAACGCTTCTGTCTCAATAGTAGTCACAGCCTCTGGAATATCAATATCTTTTATTCCCGACGAAATAAACAGCTGTTTGCTTATTTTATTTAAATTAGACGGTAACTTCACTGTCTTTAGCGATGTACACTTATGGAAACTAGCATTACCTATTTCTGAAATATTATCATGTAAATTAATTTTCGACAACTGAGTACAACAAAAAAAAGCATATTCTTCTATTTTGGTTATATTATCAGGAAGGACTATTTCTTGCAAAGTCCTACAATTGTGAAATAATCTAATAGGTATAGTATTGGATTTGGTAGTATACTGTTGATGATTATGTATATAATATGTCCCTCCACCAACAAAAAATGCATTAGACAAATCAAGCTTAGTCAACTTTCCGTTTGTTACATACTCATCACCATATACATTTGTTCGGGACATCTCCCTAACAAACAACATATCATCACCATTTACATAACCTCCAAGAGTTAAGTCCGTTATTTCATTCTTTTTGTCATCACTAATATAATTACTTAATGTCCCTCCTTCACTTAAGAATATGACAGCTTTTCCCCCTTCTATCCGATTTTTACCACCTTGTATTATCTGCACCTCCCGTTTAACATCACTTTTTTCATCATAAAATAGTAAACTTGCACAGCGAATTTTATCCGTTGTATTTTGTTTGATAGTATAATAAAGAGTATGACTTGATATTCCACGAGTATGTGATGCTTCTTGTATCCAATCCACAGCAGGTAATTTTACCTTAAAATCAAAATTACTTTTAACTCTAACAGTAATCATTTCTTCACTATCACTTACTAAATACTTAGCTGAAGTAAGTAACATTCCTTCTCCTGTTTGATAAATATGTATTGTCTCTGATTTATCATTTCCTCGAATTATAATTTCCCCTTCACGTTTATCATATTCCCAACTATACTGTACAGTAAATGATAAAATATTGCTAGACAAAGAGCGAGATTTATTATTTTGAACAATCCAACTTTGATATGCTGGCGGAATAATGACTTCATATTCTATATTCGATTTTACTTCAACATCAATTATATGGTTAGATTTATCCAACTCAAAAATATTTGATGATACTAAAAGTGCGTCTTGCTGTTTTTGAGTAATCTTTATTCTTTTTTCTATTTCTCCGACTTTCAAAGTTAATATAGCATTACGTTCATCATAAAATGTGTTCTCTGTTACTTTTATCGTCAGTGATACAGTACCTGCTACTCCATTATTAGAGGAAACAGTACACCATTCTATATTAGTTGGTATAGTAATATTCCATTTCTTGTTAGTCTCGAAAGTTAAAGTTTTCTCCTCATTATTTGAGGTAAAACAGATTCCTTTTTCAAAATACCTTTCACTTTCTCCCAAAGGTATTAATATAGTCTCAACATCATGGCTTTCTTCCTCTCTTGAATCGTTGACAGGATTATCATCTCCACAACCTATCAATACAAGAAGCGCATATACAATGCTACTAATAAATACAATATAATTATTTCTCATTATTTCATTCATTTAAAAACAGTAAAGGAGTAAATGCTAGCCTAACAAGACTAGCACTATGCTGTTAATTCCTATTATTGTTTAGTAAAGGTTTCTGTATGCCCTCCTTCTTCGATTAATTTCAAGCTGTTATCAGAAATTTCAACTGTATAAGTTTCAGGGTCATCATCTCCCCAATCAAGAACCAACTTAGTACTACCGTCAAATGTATAAGAGAATGATTCTGTATTAGACTCATCATCATACACATCATAAGATTCCCAAGTTCCTTTACCGTCTGATTTAAAAGTAACAATTTCTTTGTTTCCACCTCCCCACGTATAAGACCAAACACCTACTAACGGATTTTCATCTTCATCATCATCGCTACAAGAAGTAAAACCTGCACATAAAGCAATAACCAATAAAGTCGCAAACAATCTAAATGTTTTCATATTCTGTAAAATTTTTCATTAATAATTTAATTTGTAGTATAAGCTGCTCAAAAATTGAGTTGGCTACTTAAAAGATAGTAGCAAAAGTTGTTTCTTAATGTCTGATTCGTAGTTATATATCGTTTTATCTACCCTGTTCCCTTTGGATAGTATTATACAATGAGAAAAGCGTGGGAACTTGAATATCACAGTTCAGAGGTATCGCCAAACACCCACAACTCAATGATAAACAAGCCCACGCCAAACGATATATAGACTATCTTAACAAGATAGGTATATAACATTGACGTGAGCGTTCTTGCTTATCACCTTGAGTTGTTCATTAAATTGGCGATTTTCTGAACAAGGTAATATCTTAAACGCTCTTCGTTAACTAATATGTCCTTTCAGACCTAACACATTAGATATCTGAAATTGCCACAAAGTTACGAAAAGCGTTTGTAATAGCAAGAACTATTGTTTATTAAAAGTTGAGAGCTGTCTCTTCTTAGTAAATCCAAGTAGGTAGAAAATTTGTGATTGCCTATATAAGAGCAAAATTTTAAAATTTTCTACCCAACTGATAATTTATACCTATGGCTTTATAAACTGATTTTTTATCCGTTGAACGGTTGAAATACCAATACTTTGTAGCTTAGCTATATTTCTGATTGAATAGCCTTTTCTTAGTAAAGCAATGACTTCTTTATATTCTTCCTTCTTCTTATCATCCGTTTTGGTTGAACCTGTCTTTCTACCAAGTTTACCACCTTTGGCAATATAATTTGCCCTACCACTATTCAAACGGTATTGGATATTGCTTCTTTCGATATTTGCCATTTCTGCAAGTACTGTCACCATGATAGACGCTATTGGATTAACTTCCCCATTTGGTTGCAAAGTATATAAGCCCAAGTTCTGTATGTAAACCGATACTTTCGATTCATGCAATATATCCAAAGAGCGAAGAACCTGTAATGTACTTCTTCCCAATCTTGACAATTCAGACAAAAGTAGGATATTCACAGATTCACGTTTACAGTATTCCAAACATTCCCCTAAAATCTGCCTTTCCTCTATTTTCTTTGCACCTGAAATATGCTCCTGGAATATGTTTACTATTTCTATATCCTGTGAGATAGCATATTTCTTTAAATCCTCTATCTGTCTGCTCGTGTCCTGTCTGTCATTACTTGAAGAAACACGGGCATATATTACGGCTGTTTTCATTTTATTCTTTGATTAAATTGATAACATGAAAGAATGTGTTCAAACCAACTTTGCAGATTTATTTGAACACATTCCTGTTTTGAACACTAACGAGGTTTATTCGCTTCCTCAATATCCCATAAGCCAACTAAAAGAATAAGTAGGATTAACGGAACACAACCTGTTATAAAAGACAATACCACCCAAAAGAGCCAAACAAGTATCTTATAATAAAACATGATTTTTTGTTTTACGTAGTTAATAAAATAGGAGAATACCCATTTCTGAATATTCCCCTGTTTAATCAATCAATAAACCACTTATATTTAGTGTCTCCATGCAAAGCGGCATTTATTCCCGTTGCTATTTCGGTTGCATTTACCGCTCTATCCAAAAACGTGTCGATATAACTATTTTTACACGCTCCAGTTAACAAATTAAAGAATTCCCACATAGACAAGTCACTTCCCAAGCTACCAAAGTTCTCATCATTGATATAAGCCCTAGCCACATTGTTAATCTGTGTATCAGTAAATAACATACGTGGAATATCTTTCTGATAACTTTGTGGCAATGATTGATAAAGTTTCATTCTACCTAATAGTTGGCAAAATTGATGTTCTGTAAGGTATGAATTACCAAGTGTTTGCATTAAGTGTAGATGTTTTGCAGGTTGGTAACTCTGAAACATTTCCAATACTGCTTGATATAAATCTTTGGTATTAGTAACTTCCAAACAGCTAAGAAAACCGTCTGTTGATACACACAAATTTGTGCATACTTTACAAATAAAGCCAATAAACACTTTAAAGCGTTCTGCTCCTTTCTTTGAATAAAGATTGGTGTGATTATAAGCACGAACACCACCAATAGTTAATATTAACTTATTTCCGTTCACCGTTTCGTAAATCGTAGGAATCTGAATAATAAAAGCACATCTTTCGTAGTAGATAGTCTTATCACTTTCTAATAACTGATTGGCTGGCTTATGGATAGCACCCGAAATACGACCCTTAATAACATGTGATACCCGTATATCGGGCTTATCAATACTTTCACCACTGAAAAACGTATTTGCAGCGTCATAAACAGTATCAATAAATGCAGGGTGAGGAATTGTAAGCTCATTGTCTTTGGCAAATACGGGTGTAATACAATCTTCTTTCAAATGTTGCATTGTTACCTCTAGTGTATTAGCTTCCAAGAAATGAGGATTCTCTTTTTTAACTTTTGGTTGTTCTTCGATTATTGTTGCTTCTTCTGCATATTCACCAAAGTTACTTTCTCTTCTTACCTGTGGCACATTGCCAATAATTTGTAGATTTCTCATAACGAATAAAATTTTAAATGATTTATAAATTGATTACGTGGATTGAAATATATTTCGTTTTCTATCCAACTACCCTCGGGGGTTGTTAGAACTACTCTTCATGTGCTCATGTAACTTTCAATTCAGTAAATCATAGGAGAAGTAAGCTGATATACATTTAAGATCCTATTTTTATAGGTAGGGGGTATTATATATAAGTACCTATACTTTATTGCACGCATATCTTTCTACTCTCCACAAATGGAACTACTTTAGACCATTACAGAATGTGGCATAACCATACAACCAATGTTTGAAAAATGAGTATCATTCATTTTTTAGCTTCCCCAATTATTCGTAAATTTGTGTATCCCATGAAGGAAAGATTACCGTATTGCATCGAGGGCTTTTTATCTCCATTTCCCAATTACTATCAATGTGGTAAATTCATTTCTTCGCAATCTTTCATAGATAAAGCCATGTTTGATAGATTTTATTGCAGTCGCCTATATACTAATATTAGACGACCTTTTTCATTTTTGTAGCATAACCATAAAAAGTAGGGCAATTTGACGTCTGCCCTACCGCTTGTGGTTATGAAAATTTCTTCTTATTACCTACCATGTCAGAAGTATATACCTATCAAGAATTACGTGAATTAGCCTTGAAACACGGAATCAGAGATAATAAAGTCCATATCGGTGTATGGATACAGACACAAGGCTATCAAAAACAGAGAATACAGATTAACCACATTAGAAAAACATTTTATTTAAAATCCCATGATTGAGACAAGAATCCCAATAGCACCTGACACAAGTACCACCCTTACAGATGAAACAACAGAACACATTGTTAATCGCAAGGTAACAATCAAAATAGACAGAGATTATTTAAAAAAGAAATATGCAGAACTATACGAGCGACTAGCAAAAATAAAACTGCCACCCTCTTACAAGAAGAAATAATATCAACACAAAAAAAGCCGCAGTTGAGCACATTTGTACTCGCTTGCGGCTATTTTTGTATAAATCATCAACAAAAAGCGGAAAAATACTCAATATTTTTTAATTATATACTATATGTAAAATTCTTATTCAAATTTGAATACTTCAAGTTTAAACGAAGCGACTCCTTTTGAGTTGCTTTCTTTCAGATAATAGTAATCTTTAATAGTATCTTGTGTTACTTTATAACCTATCGAATGTTCGTTGTATACCTGTTGTATTCTGTTTTTAATCTCATTCTTTCCTATATAAACGCCCAGTTCAAATTCTTCTTTTATATCTTTCAGTACTTCTGGAGAGAATCGAAGTGTTTTGACTTGTTCCTTATCATATTGCTTCATGGCTTTATCAATTAAACCTTTTTGATACTTAGCATTCTCAATTCCAGCCTTTCCTATTTTCATGTAAGCATTGATTATAAATTGTGCCTCTGCTTGTTCTCTCAACAAATTGATAAAACCATTCCTTTCTTCAAAACTAATTTTGCCTTGTTCAAAATCATTATATATCCTGTACAAGAGATGCACTAATATTTTTCGTTTTTCTATGATTTGCTTGGTGTTGTTGAGTTTTCTAATATCATCATCGCCAACACATTCTGTTACATCATGTAGAGTTACATTAAAGAATCCTGTATTTATATAGGCTTGATATAAAGCATTGGCAGACGTGTAATAAGATTTAACCCGTTCTTCATTATAAAGGTTGTCTATTGAGAATGAATTTATTTCTCCCCGTTCATCTATAAGTTCATAGTATTTCAATCTTTGCATATCATCAAATATGGCTTCTTGTTTGATTTTGTCTGTTTCCTTATCATGCTTATCTTGAAGACTGTTATAGTCATCTATAAACTGACGAATCCTTATGTCCAATTCCTCATTACCCCTAATTCTCATGCTTGGATTGATAGTTGAGATATGAGTTAAAGAATTGTATGTTATGTCATTCATGACTGTCTTTCTAAACCTGCCTTGTATTTGAATGGCTTCTGTCATAGGGTCAATCATTGTCCAATTTGCGCTATGAAAATCAGTCAGAAGTATTATATCAGGCTTATGTTTTCTAAGTACAATGTCTAATCCAGAATAAAAACGGCAAGTAAAGAAATTGTATTTAGCTAAGGGATAATCTATATGTGGATATGCCTTGTCTATTCCTCTTTTAAATAACTTATCAATACTCTTTTGTGAGCAAAATATCTTATAATCAGTTATTCCTGTATTTTCTATGATTTCATTGATACCATCTGTGACATTGAAGAAAATGCAAATATACTTGCTGTCCTTCATTCCCTCAAGAACTTTTCTTAGTCTTTTATAATAGCTATTGGTAACAATAAGGTCTAAATCTTTCTTATAATCATATTGTGGCATAATCTTTATTTTCTGAAAGTTCTGTTTTTCAAACTCCTTGTGTGAAATAGGTAAAGGTGTTGCAGAAACAAATGCTTTATTCTCAAATAAGAAAAAATCGTAAATAGGTTGGGTAATCTTTCTTCTGTAATCAATATCCTGCGTAATCTTCTCACATTCGTCAAACAAGCAAAAGTATTGTTTATAGATGTCTATTCCTAAAGACTGTGCTGCTTCCCTAATCTTTTTAAAACTTTCTGGAGTGGTAAGAATCTTCTTGAATGAAATATCCATTTGCAGGTATTTCTTAATAACATAAGGAGTACACTTCTCATAAACAGCTTCCAAATTATCATTGTTATTCAACTTGCCAAGTATTACAGGAACATTAGGTTCAATGATTATGGAGTTGCGCTCTGAATGTATCTCGCTGTGTGTAGCACCTAATCCTGTTAAAGTCTTGTCCAAAATGGTATTTGTCGGTATCATGTCATAACCAATGCGTTTTAGTGCATCCAATAACCATTCTCCTTTTTTAATAATAGCTTCTTTTATCTTCATAGTTTACTTTATTAGAACAAATATTTTTAATGCGTTTTTTAGAGTAGGTAGAAGATTGGAAAAATCAGCTTGTATATAACCACTCTCCCAAAATCTACCTGCTCTGATATTCTCACCTTATAAATACATTATTCCGTTTCTTGAGCTTCTCTTCCCTCGTATTCAGCATATAAAACATTAAATGCTTCAACGTAGGATTTGGCTTCCATAGATTGCCCATTGTTTGGGATAAAATGTCTATTCCATGTTTCCTTATCAATCAGATTTATGGTATCAATAACCTTCTTCTCATCTTTTACTTCTTTATAATACTGTTTCAATCCGTTTGCAAACCGTCCTGTAAATCTATCTACTGAAAGAAATTCATTATCTTTCAAGGCTTTTAGAATCTTGTCGCCAATCTCATGAGTAGATTTATTCAGTTGTAGTCTGCCAAAATCAGACGGTTTCTTGTAGCCCAGCTGTATCGCTTTTATTTGATTGGAAGTCAGGTTAGCCGTACCAAAAGTATATAGTGCAAAGATAAAAGCAGCCTTATATTCTTTGCACAATGAAAGAATGTAGTCCATTTCTTTATCATTAGTCGAGATTCCAGAATTATAAAAATCAGCGTTGTCCCAAACCTTACCATTATTACGCAATGCAATGTAACTAAGTACATCCATACCTTCTGGAATGTGCACCTCCGTATAAGTCGGTTCTATTTCACTCAATTCCGAAAATTGGAGAGCCAAACTTCTATGCTGCCCATCTTCGCATACTCCGTCATAATTAGAATAGTCTTCTGAAGCAACTACTTCCTGATGAATTTTGAAGTTGCTGATAATAGCTTCTCCATTGCCAATATTACGTTCAACTGTTACTTTGAATAGTTTTCTTCCACCAATCTTTCCAATGGCTTCATCCATTGGGATATATTCGATAGGCATTGTTTTAATGAAGCCAAGACTTTTGATTTTGTTGTAGCAAGCCTTAATATTCTCTTTATCAATATTCTGGCGATTTCCTTCTATAAACAATAATTTTAGATTTTCCATTATCACTTTGTTTTATTTAGCCTTCTGTTCTGTTCAGGCATTCAGGTAAGGCATCACTTAGTGCACATCAGTTTTGCGCTTACACCAATAAAGCTGCAAAGGATATGCTCATGCCACAAAAAAAGGGAACAAGAAAAATACGATTTCCTGTTCCCTTTTCATCGGTCTAAAATAAAGTGAATATTATATCACATATAAATGCTATTAAATGTATTAATTGGAGTATCTTTATATCGTCTCAAAATGACTTTTATATAATCACAACTATCTAATAGACTTTGATTTACGAGTATTCCGGTATAATATATAAGATTAGATATTAATCGCTTCTCTTTATCTGATATTCCTTTGGTCTTTTTCCCTCTTTTTGCCACTATATTTTTCTGGGAATCAAGAAAGCGAATTATCATATTAGCAAAGAAATATGCCACAATGGCAGAAGAAAAACTGACATTTTTACTTGGAAAAACATGACTAGTTGTCAGTTGACTATTATATTCAACAGTATCAAGCTGTTCATGGCACAATGACGCTAAGTATGAAATAGTACGGTTATTTTGCATCGTTATCACCTTCTTCCCCCCTATCTTCAATGTCAGTTCAACGGGCGCATCAAATACAGTGTCCATTGGTGTCTCTTTACTATAAACTTCAAGGATTGAATCAGAAAAGATTTGCAGTTCTTCTAATGGACTTAATGAACACTCCCACCCATTGGCAAACTGACCGCGACAATAATCATGCACAAATAAAAGTAGATACCAAAATTTATCGCAATCGAGTTGTAATTGATGTAACAAAGAAACAATCTTGCTATTCTTTACATAAGATGAATAAGTAAATGGAATTTTGAGAAGTCCGTTGTTATATCGTACCTTAAATATCTCTGGTGCAGACGAAGGAAGTTCATACGTTTGTTGACTTTCCTCGTCAAAATCAAAATCCGGTGTATATATCTGTGCAAGTAGAGAAACATACTCTAAAAGTTCGTATTCCTCTTTCACATACCGGTAAAGTGTGAATTTCTGAATTGGCATATCGTAATAATTATGCTGTAAAGATAAAAAATGTCGCTTCACCATAAAAGCAAAGCAACATTTTATTTTAAAGAAGATTCTTCATTGCTTCATCTATCTGCTCATTTTCAAAACTATCCAAATAATATTGTGTCGTTGACAAATTTGTATGTCCTAATGCTTCACTAATAATCGATATATTGACTCCAGAACGTTTTAACACTGTAGCAAAAGAATGTCTTGCCACGTAGGTTGTTATAGGAATAGAAAGATTCAGAAATTGACCAATCTTTTTAAGATTCCTATTAATACCCTTAGTTACCTTTATTATTCTATCATCTTGTTGTTGCTGTGTTTTATGAATTCTTCTATCAAGAATTATTGCTGTCCGATAAAACTCAAATAGCGCAATAAAGTATGGCTCGAACGCT